>DASRZP010000064.1 GCA_035686305.1 Thermodesulfovibrionales bacterium
CAAAATGCACGCAGTCAATAACGACAACTATTTCTAAAGGAATTTCCCGGTGCTTAGGTGGGTCTTACATCTTTGATGCAGAATTTATCATAGTTTTCAACGGGTTGTCGACTAAATCAGGAGAGATCTCCGAAACTCCTGAACAACGGCTTCACGAAACTCGCGAAACTTTGGGCAGCGATATTCTATCTTTGAAATATCCGATGCTCTCGCTATCTCCTTTGCCACTTTATCTGTATAGGGCACTTCAGCTTCAGAAAGCATTTGTGTAAGATGATTCTTAGGTCGAGCAATCGACCCAAGGTTTTCATTTACCTTGGATACGGTTCTTCCTGAGCGCGCTTGTGTTACTCTCGATATTGCTTCGTCATCAGCAAGAAGCCACGTTTCAAGGGCCTGGACTATAACTACAAACTTCACTTCGAAAGGATATGTCCGGCCCTCAATTTTGTTTTTCATCCTCTCTAAGAGTTCGGCAACGTTCTTGTTATCAGCATCTCGAATCACG
This sequence comes from Thermodesulfovibrionales bacterium, assembly GCA_035686305.1. Classification (NCBI taxonomy): domain Bacteria; kingdom Pseudomonadati; phylum Nitrospirota; class Thermodesulfovibrionia; order Thermodesulfovibrionales; species Thermodesulfovibrionales bacterium. The sequence goes on from DASRZP010000064.1 coordinate 509, forward strand.
AATACCTTATCGACGTGGCCCCCTTGGTTCGCAAACCGGAATAATTCAAGAAAGCTCGGAAACTTGTTCATCAAACGATCTGTCCCGCCGCTTGTACGGGAGATCATTCGAATATCGCTCGAAAGGCATTTCTTAATAAGCTCCGTAAGAGCCGCCTCATCATAAGTCCCTTCGATTAGTACTCCGTCATGTTGCCATCAATTGCCGCTAAGCGCGCCTGAATACCATAATTCTCCAAGGCCAAGTTCTTCACGCTCTAACAGTTCCTTTAGATGGCTTTTTGAAGAAGGTCGTGTGCATCTTGTGGCGCCATCGCTTTTCTCAACAACAATAAGATCATCAAGTTCCACCTTGTCAACCAGATACGGCGAATGAGTCGTCACGATGATTTGTGCTGCTTGCGACCCCAATTCCTTTTGTTTTTGGTTTAGAACCTCAACCAGGGTTTCCAATAATTTTGGATGCAGGTGATTTTCTAATTCTTCAATGCAAAACAAAGGTGCTCCTAACGCCGATGGCGAAAAAATCAAAGAAAGCCATGCCAAAAAGGCAATCTCTCCGTCAGACATATGTCCCAGGGTGATGGGTCTCTTGAAGTATTTTTCCATAGTAATCACAAAAGTCGTCGCAAACTGTGTGGGAGGTGTCAAAATTTCCTTCAGCGCGGGAAACACATCACAAGCAGTCTGCTTGACTAAACGGAATTCGTCCGGGTAATTCGTTTGAAGCGTCATAAACCAGCTTGAGAAATTTTCCCCATTTTCTGTTAGAAACTTTTGAGCCACAACTGCATTGGGCTGCTTCATCAGCGCAGGCAGCAAGCGATAGAAGCGCCATGTAGCGAGCTCGTTCTTAATTTCCATCCCTTCCCAACCCGGGACACTAAATTCTAGAGCAGATCGAGTAGGGTCTTCAGTGACGAATGCGATTGCTCCACTTGCATGCATAACTTTACCTTGGCCATGCCGTAAGTCCAGCAATGTCGACGTCTGTCCGTCCTTTTCAACAGATAAATGTTCCTTCTCGACTGAGATTAGACCGGTGGGAGAACCGTTAATCGCAATTTCATAGTCGTAGCTTTTTTCGGACTCCTTTTGATCGGCATCATGTTCAATAACCAGTCGAAATGAAATTGGCCCATTGTCTTCGCCTTTCCACACAACTTCCGAAAATCCGCCTCGATTCAAGAAGGCCGTATTTACACCAGAAATACACATTTGCGTTAGAAACCTGAAACAATCTAAGAGAGTGCTCTTGCCGGCCATATTAGGCCCAACAAGTATGTTGCGCCTCCTCATTTCCAGGTCTACATTTTTCAAACTTTTGTAATTCTTAACTTCTATCTTCCTTATCATCCTATCCCTCCTCTAAAGAGGTTTTCATAAGAACAAGAATATCAAAAACAAGTTGATTTTCCAATGGAATTATTATTTCCATGATTTTCAGCCTGCCTCAATCATCTCGATGGTCTTTTTTACGCGCTCGATATCCTTGTCAGTTGCCGAGTGGTGCATGACGATAAGCATGATTCAACTCCTTCTTCGTGCCGGCTGCTCAATAGACGTACAGTGTCCGGTTGGGCAGCACTGCTTATTCTACATAATGGGGAGAAGAATAGGCAAAGGCAGGACAGAGAGATCTGAATATTATGTGATATAATCTTCTAGGATGCTGAAACTTCGTGACGGAATCGTGGAACTCTACCGAAAGGCGGCTACCTCCATCCCCCCCGATGTTGAGGACGCGCTGAAAGCCGCCTTTGCCGCTGAAGAAGACCCCGACGTGAAGGAAGCCCTTTCCAAAATCCTCGGGGATATCCGTATTTCACGAAAGACGGAAGGTCCTGTCTGCCAGGATATCGGTGTACCCGTTTTCTATATGACAGCGCCCCACGGCTTGAGTCACACGGAACTCAGGAATACCGTGCGTGAGGCGACGGCCATAGCGACCGAGAATATTCCCCTGGTGCCCAATGCCATCGACGTACTGAGCGAAAAGAACTCCGGCAACAATACAGGGATCGGATTCCCCATCATCTATATTGAAGAGACCGCTGATGATACCCTGAAGATCGACCTCATGCTGAAAGATGCGGGCTGCGAGAATGTGGGTCATCTCTACAGACTGCCTGTAAAAGAACTGCAGGCCCATATGGATCTCGAAGGCGTTGGAAAATGCGTGATTGATGCATTGAGGAGGAACGAGGGAAAAGGGTGCCCACCCTATATCATCGGTGTAGGCGTCGGCGCCACCGATGACCAGGTCGCGGTCCTCGCCAAGAGACAGCTCTTCAGGAGGATGAGCGATTCCAGTGAATATGAGGCCGTAGCCGGTCTGGAGAAGAGGCTGGTCGATGAGATAAACGGTCTGGGGATCGGTATCGGCAGGACAACGGTGATGGGTGTGAAGGTTGGAATAAGCCACCGCCATACCGCTTCTTATTGTGTCTATGTCTTCGTCTCCTGCTGGTCTATCAGGCGCGCAAGGCTCATCTGGTGACCATGGGAATGCGTAAAAAGGGTTCCTCAGTAAGTCGCAAACAATCAGAGGGTCTCAAGAAGATGATCTTTATCGCCGGCGGCACAGGGTTTATCGGTAAGCATCTCATCAGGGCGCTGAAGGAGAAGGGATATGCATCACGGTGTCTCGCGAGGAAACGGGAGAGGGCAGCCCTCTGTGAAGAGACGGGGTTTGAAGTCGCTGTCGGTGATATAACGGACAGGGAGAGTCTCAGAAGGCGTCTCGACGGTGCTGAGATGGTTGTACACCTTGTCGGCATCATTGAAGAGAGAAATGGCGTGACCTTCGAGAAGGTCCATGTTGAGGGAACTGCGAATCTCGTGGATGAGGCCAAGGCTGCCGGCGTGAAACATTTCTTCTATCAGTCTGCCCTGGGGGCATCACCCGAATCTCCGGCGAAATACCACCGGACAAAGGCTGAGGCTGAGGAGATTGTCAAGGGAAGCGGGCTGCCTTTCACCATCTTCAGACCGTCCCTCGTTATCGGCGAGAAGGATGGTTTCACTGAAAAGTTGAAGGACCTCGTAAGACTGGCGCCTGTTGTGGCAATCCCCGGGAGCGGAAATGCCAGGTTCCAGCCTATAGACGTGGATGACCTGGTAAAGTGTCTCCTGGCTATAATCGACAATAAGGATGCCTTTGGCAGGACGTACGAACTCGGAGGCCCTGACCACCTGACATACAATGAGCTTGTGGCCCAGCTGATGGATGTGATGGGAGTAAAGAAACCCTTGGTGCACCTGCCAATCGTTTTGGCAAAGGCAGGCATCCCTTTTGTTGGACTTGCGCAGAGCATAGGGAAATTCTTTGGGAAAGAGGTGCCGACGGTAACGGCTGAACAGCTCTCACTCCTGGAACAAGATAACATCTGCGCCCCTGACGCCGTGGAAAAGTCTTTCAAGTTCAGACCAATCCCCTATAAAGACGCCCTCAGGAAGTTCATACTCTCCTCACGTTGACTGTCGCCTTCTTCCGTGCTACCCTTTAGACATGGAGGCCTTTGAGACTCTCGATATCTCCGGTGATGCGGGAATAAAGGCATATGGGAAAAACATCGAGGAGGCCTTTGTCAACTCGGCAGTCGGAATGTACAGTCTCATTACAAACCTCGAAGGCATCGAAGAGGCAAAGCGTATCACCGTTTCCTGCGATAGCCATTCGCTCGAAGGGCTCCTCGTATCGTGGTTGAACGAGCTGATCTTTTCCCTTGATGCCTATGGGTTCATCGGGAAGAAGATATCGGTCAAGAGCCTGAATAATAATAGGATTGAGGCAGAAGTATCAGGCGAGGACTTTGATCCCGTAAGGCATGAGAGGAAATTGCTCATAAAGGCTGCGACCTATCACAGGTTGAGGGTCGAAAGGATTGATGATCACTGGGAGGTTGACGTTATTTTCGATATATAAACCCTGACGTTGCAAACGATGGCAAGGCAGGCATGGATCGAAGCCCTGTACATGCGATGAGATTCCGGTAACGAGGTACTTCGATGACTTCATCGTAAGTGACCTCCCGCATTGAGCATACAGCGGCGCAGTCGGCAACCATCAAAGGTATCGGGATACAAGGCTTCTCACCATACCTGCCTTCCCGAACAAGATAGTTTTATGCAACTGGAAGGTAAACTTGAGAACTATTACTCCTGCAGCCAAATACTTTGGAGGCTGTCATTCCCGCAAGCGGAGCGCGTCGGGAATCCTTCTGAGAAACCAGAAAAGATTCCGGACAAGCCGGAATGACAAACAGCAATACGTTTCATGTGTTTGACTGCCGAAGGAATGGGAACAAAAACAGGCAAAGGCTGAGAGGAGGTGATTCTATGAGTCTCGATAAACTGCGGAGGATTGATGGTACAAAGGTTGAAGTACCTGTCGATTACAAGGCCGGCATGAAGGTTAGAGGAATCATTTATGTGGACGAGGTCCTCGAGAAGGCCCTGGAGAGCCAGTGCATTGATCAGGTTGCGAATGTGGCGATGCTCCCGGGTATCGTCGGCGCCTCTCTTGCGATGCCCGATATTCACACGGGGTATGGGTTCAGCATCGGCGGGGTGGCTGCTTTTGATGTGAAGGACGGGATAATCTCGCCGGGCGGCGTGGGCTATGACATCAATTGAGGAGTCAGGCTCCTCAGGAGCAACCTCAGAAAAGACGAGGTTGTTTCGAGGCTCAAGGATCTCGTGGGGGTCCTCTCTAGCGAAGTGCCTTCGGGCGTCGGTTCGAAGGGAAAGATCCGTCTCACATCAGAAAGTCACAGACATCTCCTCATAAAGGGCGCCCGCTGGGCTGTCGAGCAGGGACTCGGTGAGCCGGCCGATCTGGAGAAGACCGAATCCGGAGGCTGCATTGACGGTGCAGATCCTGATCTCATAAGTCAGAAGGCCTATGAAAGGGGAAGGGCGCAGCAGGGGACCCTCGGCTCGGGCAACCATTTTATCGAAGTGCAGTATGTTGACGAAATCTATGATCAGGGGGTTGCGAACGCCTTGGGGCTCTTCAGCGGACAGGCCACGGTGATGATCCATACCGGTTCCCGGGGCTTCGGTCATCAGGTCTGCACAGATTTCCTTGAGGTCATGGAGAGGGCGGTGAGCAAATATCACATCGAGCTTCCTGACAGGGAACTCGCCTGTGCGCCTTTCGCAAGCTCCGAGGCAAAGGATTATCTTGCCGCGATGAGGGCTGCGGCAAATTATGCCTGGGCAAACAGACAGTGTATTATGCACTGGGCGCGTGAGGCCTTTATGAAGGTCTTTCAGTCAACTCCGGGGCAACTCGGTATGAGTCTCATCTATGATGTGGCCCATAATATTGCGAAGGTTGAGGACCATATCGTTGATGGGAAGAAGAGAAAGCTCGTTGTCCACAGGAAGGGCGCGACGAGGGCCTTTGCACCGGGGCATCCTGATCTGCCGCAGGCCTACCGGCCTTTTGGCCAGCCTGTGCTGATACCCGGAGATATGGGAAGGGCATCATTTGTGTTGATCGGGACGGAAAAGGCGATGGAGGAGACCTTTGGTTCGACATGCCACGGTGCGGGTCGAGTCATGTCGCGCCACCAGGCGATACGTCAGGCAAAGGGGCGTTCTATTTGGAGGGAGATGGAGGATAAGGGGATAATCGTGAGGTCGGCAGGCCGTGAGACGCTTGCCGAGGAGATGTCAGAGGCTTACAAGGACATAGCAAACGTAGTCGACGTTGTTCACCATGCTGGAATATCAAGGAAGGTCGCCAGGCTCAGGCCCTTGGGAGTAGTGAAAGGGTGAAGCGACTATAGGTTCCGATCACTTATCCCGCGAGATGATTGCGGTAAAGATGTGTGTGATATCTCCGCCATGACCGTCAGAGACGATAACAGAAGCGGGCGCTGCGCCGACGAATTCCTTCGGCACCTCCCATCGTACAATTCCCCGCGATCCGTCAACGGTCATCCCTGGAGGCCCCGACTTGAGGGAATACGTCAGGGCATCTCCATCAGGGTCGGCAGCCTTGATCTGATAGATGTAGACCTTCCCATCGAAGCTGACCTTCTTATCATCCATGACTACCGGAGGCATGTTCGCGATCTCTCTGTTTAACACGACAGTATTGCCGTACTCCTCTCCATCGAAGGCGGTTATCCTGACGGATATCTTATCACCTCTCTTGAGTGGACCGATTATCCGTTTGCCGTTTCCGGCAGGCTCTCCATTCTTTGTCCATTCATATTGGAGGGTAATATTATCGCCGTCCGCATCCCGCACCGCTGTTTCGACACTCAGAGAACCGCCCTGACCGGACTCAGGGACGATCTTTGCGTCGGTAATCTGCGGTGGTGCGTTTCTTATCTGCACGATGTCGGACAGGACTTCTCTTCCCCCTATCATCGCCCTGACCTGGACCTTATCGCCTTTTCTGACGCCTGATGGTTTGAACTGATTCGGTATCGGGCTGGCTACGGTTTTACCATTCACCAGCCACTCGATCTTTGCGGCAGCTAGATCGAAGCCTTGCGGGCTGAGGACAATCGTCGAATCTGTTGTGGCTTTTTCCGGAGAAATTCTTATGCCATAGAGTGCAGAACTCTCGTTAACTGACTGTGAGGCTCCTTGTACCGCCTCTTTTACCGACTCGGAATCTTTCTGTCGGCCCATCTCCCCGCTCTTTTCCGAGGAGCAGGAGAGGGAGAGGAGAAGCAAGAATGTCATGAGAGAGGCGAGTCCCCGCATGATCAGTATTGATAGAGGACCGACAACTTCGCCCTTTCAGCCGGATTGGCGAGGTTCTCAGCATCGATTTCTATGGTGTAGAGAAAGTGCATACCAACTCCTCCTGTCCCTCCAGAACTCGTGGTTCCTTGGTTTCTCAGACCTGAGTCAGAGCCGATAGGACTGCCTTCGACGGTGTCCACGATCTTTGCATAAACCCTGTATGTCGGATTGTTTGCCCCCAAGAAGGGGTTGGTCCCGACAAAATCGAACTGAAGGTCATAGGTACCCGTACTGCCCGGTGTTATCGTCACAGAGGTGTCACAACCGCTGCTCCAATTTTGTGTGCCGTCAGCCTTTTTCGTGCCCGTCTTCAGCTTTGCGGCCAATCCAGTATACGGGACACTGCCGTTTCCAGGAGAGGACGTGCTCGTGCATGAACCAGGGGTTGTAATGACCGGGCTGAGACCTGCCAGCGACGGGTCAGAAAGAAAGGTACTTATTGATGAATTTACGGTCGTATTATCACCGCCCGCTGCAGCTCCGATCACCTGATAGATCGTGTCGGTACCACCTTTGCCCGCTTCGAGTGCTGTATAGTATCTCTTTTGCATCCCTGAAAACTGTGTCTTTGCCGTCACCATGTATATCAGTGCCGCCATAATGCCGAGACAGACCGCAGAAAGCACCAAGACCGTTGCCAGTGCGATCCCTCTCTCGTTCTTCAAAAACTTCATGCTCACCTCAGATTTGTCGGTCTCACGATCAGGGTATATGGCTTCCACCGGTAGTTCTGGTAGTTCGTTATCGTCGTCATGTCGATATTTACCGGAAGCATCCCGGTTTCACCAAGGGTTACGGTGCTGTTCGGGTACGTATAATTTGGGTCTTTCTGTCCTTCCTGCGCCAATATGTAGACCCTGACCTCTTTCAACCATGCCCGTATATCAGCTGCGGTCAAGCCGGAAATATCGTCCGTATAGGTGTAGGCTCCGTTACCGTAAAGGTCGAGTGTGAAAATTACGCGCATGGCGACAACGCAGTCAAGAATGGGGAGTTCGTTCACAATCGTCCCGTTGCTCTGACTGAACGTCCCTTTGTAAAGGACACCTGTGCCGGCGGCACACTGTTTCGGGAGGTTGGCTGCCGGTACCCTGACATAGAAATCGGCCCGGTTAAAGGGCATTCTGAGGGATGCCACACCCGTACCAGGGTCGACACCATAGACAATAAATACAATCAGCGTGTTGGAGGCTGAAATTTCAGGGTAATTCATCACGAGGTCTGCTGCCGCGCCTACCGCCGGGGAAGGGCCGGGCGCGAAGGACGCAGTGTTTGCGTATGTCGTCGACCAATTCGACGCGCCGTTATGGACGAGGAGATGGGTTGTTCCGCCGGTATAGATGATGGTCACGAGATCGGGGTTCGAAAAGGAATCTCCGGACAGACCGTTTTTTTTCAGGTTCCCCAAAGCCAGCTGGGTCCACTTCTGCGACGCGCTGTTCTGGGCCACAACTACGGATTTAACCGAAAGAACATCGGAGTAACCGTTCATTGAGACCTGTTTCATACTCCTGAAGGCAGCCGGGGGGTTGGATGCGCCGGCGATGTCTTGCGGGTTTGACGAGGGCGGAGGGGGAACCCGCCCGGGATTGCCGGAAGGGCCGTCATTCATGGTGGTATCGGCCCATGGGGTATTCCCGTCGTCAACCGCTTCCCTGTAGATCGATCCTCCGAGGTTCCAGGGCAGCCCATATCCCGCACCCTCGATGTCCTGCCTCATGATCTCGAGGCCGACGATCCCTTCTATTGAGGTCTCGGCGATCTTGGTCTGCTGCTTGAACTGGCTCAAGAGAGCGGTGAAGACTGTTGAAGCGGCTGCCAGGGAAAAGGCGAGTACAGCCATGGTAATCATGAGCTCTACCAAGGTAAACCCATCTTCGCGTTTCATCATAGTTCTCTCATAATGATCGTTGATATGCTGTGGCTGTAATCCTGACCCCGCCACTGCCATCCCGCCGTGACAGTGACTCTCGCGCTCGTCGGATTGATGGCGCTCGGGATGGGCGTTACTGTCATATTCGTGCAGAAGCTGAAGTTCGAGATGCTCCTCACATTTCTTTGCACAGCCACGCCTGTCGGAAAGGAAGCACGAAAGGCCGACGAGGGACAATTTGCTGCAGAGAGTGACGAGACATCCGAAGCTCCTGTCAGCATGTCATTGCTCGCGTGGAAAGGCAAACTCCTTGCGTCGTTCATCCTCTGCTCAGCTACCTTCACCCCTTCGTCCCTCAGGGCGCTGATCATGTTGGAGTCGATGCTCAACAATGCAGTCTGCATCAGGGCGAGGGAGACGAAGAGAAAGACCACAAGGGCGATCATCACTTCGATAAGCGTCAGTCCCTTTTCAGTTCGCATTGCATGAGCCTCCAGACCATTTCCCGATCTTGATGCGCGTCTGCTCCAGCAACAAGCAGTCATAATCGGGAGAGGCGTTCGTGCCGTCATTGACCTGAATTGTGGTTCCGGCGGGGCTGAGAGAGACGAGCCCTTTCGTGTCCGTGATGACGGTCCCTGTAGAGGTGAGCGAATCAGTCAGCTTTACGGCGCTGGCAAAGGCCTTCCACGACGTATCGGTACCAGCGTCATAGAGGCAGTTTCCATTCTTGTCCTGAAAGAGCTGGTAGGTGGTGGCAGTGAAGACGAGAAACTGGCAGGTGTTCTGCTGCATCGCCTGTAACCTCGCGTTCGTGAGATCGGTGTACATCTGTTTTACTTCGCTCTCTATCCTGTAACTCTTCATCCAGCCCGTGAACTGAAAGCCCAAGGCTGTCGCGAGTATGGCAACTATGCTTACCACGACGATCAGCTCCACAAGGGTCACTCCCCGGCAGTCTTTCATCTCTCTCTCACGTGTATCGCCTTTTTTACGGGTTGAGGCAATTCGATTGTAGACGGCGGACGTTCAGAAGAGTAGCCTTCCACCGAGCCGGATTTTCTCCCCCCCGCAAGGGTGAAGGCGTTCGAGAGGTTCATCGACGTAATAGCTCCCGTTGACGTCTGGAGCAATGCCGTGCCCTTGAGCAGGCTGCCAGGGGCGCCTCCGGTATTGTATCTTGTGGCCCAGACGAAGCTCTTGCCCCCGATCGAACATTCATCGCTGTAAGGTTTGTAAGAGGTGAAGATCACATTTCCGGTCGTTGATGTGACGGTATCGGTGACAACCCTTTCAGCCCGGAAATTCGCTGCCGGATCAGGAGAGTACGTATATGAGCCGGTGCCGTCGAGCTTGATGTACCAGCCCTTAAAGCCCGAACTGTTTGCAACCGTTTCTGTAGGCACGTTCCCGATCGAGCTGACATCGGTCAGGCTCGAGAGGCCCACCGTGGAGGTGCAGCTATTGGTAAGGCCCGTTACATCGGATGTGGTGTTGAAACAGGGGTCCTTCATGCCGATGAGATATCTCTGGCTATCCTGGTCGTCAATGGTGGTGCTCTGTTCATAGAAGTACCTGCCTGTGCCGAAGTATAACCAGAGGATCCCTTTTCTTGTGTCGTATATGTTCGCGACGGCTGAAGTCACGGGTCCGATGCCGTCCATGACGGTTCTCCATGTCCAGTGTGCAGGGTTAGGATCGTGTTTTGTAACAATTGTTCCTATCCCGCCGTCTGTCCATGTCGAGCCTGACTTCTTCACATACCCTGCATATACCGCATCATCCTGGTAGTCATAATCCGTGTCGACTGAGGCGTTATAGAGGGAGCCCGAAAAGGCGGTCGGAATGCCGGGATCGATAGTCGCAGCAAGGGCGCCGGTCTTCAGATCAACGACGAAGAACTTCAGGGGCTGGTCCGAGCGGCCAAGGAATTGGAAGTTTGTGGTATCCATTGGGCCCGTAGGACCTGAGCCGAAGACGGCAAACCACTTGCCGTTGGTAGCCTTGTCCCCGACTCTTACGATCGCAGGGCCTGTCGTAGCAAAACCGAGATTGTCACTCGAATACTCCCAGAGGAGACTCGGGTTGCTCTGGTCGGTGACATCGAGGGCAAAGTAGGATGAATAGCCGAGGCCCTTTGTTGAGTCCGAAGGGTCGGTGATCGGTGTATTCACGCAGTTGGGGACACAGGTCTCGCCGCTGGGGCAGTTGGAATTTGTCGTGCAGGATGTCCCCGTCGTTACGGAGCATTGTCCTGAATTGCATGCGGTGCCGGTTTTCCTGCATGCCCCGCCCCACCTCATCCCGCCGATGAGGATCGTCCTCCAGTCGCAAGTGCCGGGTGTTGAGCAGTCGCGGTTGCCGGTGGTTTTGAGACTCGCCGATACATCCCCTGATCCTGGAGCGCCGATACTCGCGTCGAGGATAACAGGGGTGAGGTCGACAGAATAAGAATGGCAGTAATTAGGATCGGCGGTATACGGGAGATAGGGGAGAGCGTTCTTCGGAATAAATGCCCACTGTTCATAGCCGATGGGCGTGCTCGTGTCGGGGTTCACGAGTTTGGCCTTCTGGTACACGCCTTGTCCTGACCAGCTCAGGACGAGCTGGCCGAGCTTGAAGGCATGGAGCAAGCCGTCGTTCGCGCCGGTAAAGACCAGCCCCCGGTTTGTGTAAGTGGAGGAGCTGGTGAAGTTCTTATAGGACGTATCGTTGTACCTTGTGTCGTAGGAGTTCAGCGAGAGCCAGGAGGAGATCTTCGGTGTCGAATTGATGATGTCGCCTAATTTCCAAATGTTGGTTGTCTTGCCGACCGTGACGGTCCGCATCCGGTAATCGGGCTCACCGTCTGCGTTTCTGTCGACAATCTGGAGCGGAGGACTTGGATTGTAATCGAAGCTGAATCCATCCGAGGTAGTTCTGTACCCGTGGACAAAGCGTATGATGTCTTTGGCTGTCTGAATACCAGCAGCGTCCGTGGTCATCTGGAGGTAGGGTGCGAGTGAAGAGCTGTTGTCTGTGGGGCTCTCCGTGAAGGTCATGAGGTTCTTGCTCGAGATGCACGAACCGCCGCTCAGGCAAGGAGTATAGATCGTCCTCGGACTCGCTACGGGGTCTCTTCTCCATAACACGCTCCCCGCTTTCCAGATGCTTGACAGGTTCTCCAGGGTGACCGTTGATTTGGCGACGAGGGAAGATCCGTCGCCGTTCACATCCTGGAAGCGTTTTGCCATCGCCTGTTGCGCGGTGGTGTCGAAGTAGAGCTGGACGACGTAATCGTTGACCAGGTCTTGTATCCTGTCAGGTGTTTCGACGAGCGTATCTTCCCTTATGCTGTTCGTGTTGAAGAAGGGGTCGATATAGTACCAGAGGTTCTGGTTCTCACCTGTCCAGGAGATCACATCGTTTCCGAACTTCCGCCGTGGATAAAAGACCGCCTGAATGAGGTTAGCCCCGCTGCCCTGGCCAGAGGCCAGAACTGACGCCGCAGTGCCGGACGAAGCCCTTGAGAGCATGGTCGAAAGGGCCATCTGCAGCGAAGCCTCCAGGGAGTAGCCGTCAGCAGCCTCGTAATAATTGTCGGGGATGCTGTAACCGTTCTCATCGACCTTCCCCAAAGAATTCCACTTGGCCTGTTGATCGGGCTTTCCCGATCCGTCGAAGTCGTTGAAGCCTCCGTTTATCGCAGCAAACCTCAGGAGCATCGAACCTTTGCCGAAGGCATAGACCGTATAGAGGGTCAGGTTCTGCGTTTTGCTGATGTCGCTCCTCAGGTCATTCGTGTGCATGTAGAGGGCAACGTCTTCAAGGCCGGCAACACTGCCGGAGCTGCAGCCTGAGATCGCAGCCGCAGGAAAGGAATAGGTATCGGGAGAAGAGCCGGCAAGGGCGGGACAGCTGGAGTTTTGGCAATTGAATATCGACCTGCCTGCAGCGTAATCTTTCAGGGTTGAAGGGAGACTTCCGTCCTGGCAGGGTTCTCCGTCAGTAATGAGGAGAACGTAGCTTTTTGAACAGGACGGCCATCTCGGTGAAGTGCTCGTTCCGTAATTCAGAGGGTCGGCGGCATTGCCGATGGTGAAATCGGAGCTGTTCCATCTCGGCCCCGGCCCGCTTAACATCGACGACTGCTGGGCGAAATATCCCACGACGGTCCACAATGACTCAGCAAGGGGGGTATTGGCGCTCGGCGGCTGAGTATTAATGTTTGAGATTACGGAACTCATGCTCGTTCCCGAAACATTAACGGGAACGTTGCCCCCGTCGATGAGGTTATAGACTGCGAGCCCTATCCTTGCCTTGGCGCCGACGACATTCTGTATGACCCCTGCGATAGGAGAAGAGGTGGAATTACGGGCCCTGACATCGACATTGAAAGACCCCCTGCTCGTCCATGATGTAGCGGCGCCGGTATATGCTGTGAAGGAGGAGGGGTCAGACCCGCCTGTGGCGAAGGTGAAACTCGCGTTGGTATTTGCCGTGCAACTCCAGCTGGAACAGTCCATGTACTGTTCCGCATTCTGAACTGCCTTGTATATTCCCCGGCTGCTGCCATCGGGCTTTACCCCGCGGAGCCTTCCATATCCCGCGCTTTCACTGCCTGCGCATGACCCCCCTGTAACAGTGCAGTCGTTTCCGCCTGTCAATGCCTTTCGGATGATGTCTCTTCTCCTCATCGTCAGCCAGTTGAGGAAGTTGCCGTCCCATTCTGTTGACGCCTTCGCGCCCGCGCTTTTCAGACGGCTCGTCAGGAATCTGCTCGATGAGTAGGTGTACCAGTAGCTTCCATTAAAGTAGCCGTAGTATGTCTGGGTTGGATCGAAGCTGTGTTCGGGATAGGGCGTCTGATAGTTGTAGCAGGTATAATCGTAGATAGGATCATTCGCTGCGATCGTCACGGCAGGCGTGACCTGGAGCGAGTCCGGCGTCGTCGAGGTATTTTTTGCGGTGATCGTAGTCGTATACGGTGTTCCTCCGTGCACAACGACGATAACCTCGCCCACGGAGAAATCGGAAACGTCGGAGAAGGCGATATTTCCGCCCGACGTGCTGTAGTCATAGCAGGAATCCTTTACCGTCACGCCGGAATTATAGGTGAGCGAGGAAGTTACGATAAGGCACTTACCAGAGGTGCAATTGCTGCTGCAACTTGTACTGACGCCGTTTGAAGATGCAATAGTCCTTGCAGTTGTTCCGATAAGAATGCTCTCTCCATTTGTAAAACCGGTGACATCGTTTACGCAAACGTAGGTTGTGGAACTGCTCTTTGTTTGTGATGTCGTCGTAGAGGGGTAGCTCCCGGGATTGTTGCATGTGGCAGTCGTCGATGTTGGACACGCGGAGGATGGCTGGTCAAAGTAATAGCCGTTGGTGTCTGAGCAGCCTTTGTCCATAACCGTGTCACCCGGCGAAAAGGCCGCCACATTTGCGCCAACGGTAAGGATATTGTTGGTGCTGTCAATAGACGTGATCCATACCTGTGTAGCGGCACCGGAGTGTATCAACTCTATTGCCTGGCCTGCCTTGAAGCCGGAGACCGATTTAACGGGTATCGCATTGGTATTTGTCCCCGATGTCGCCACGTAAGTGCTTATGCAGGCGTTGGCCAGGTTCCACATGCTTCCCGAATTGTCGACGAGGAACATGATATTGGCAGGAACGTCCTGAATCACATAGGGAGGGACGAGGCAGTAACCGGACATGTCAGCATAGGAGTCTTCAGAAGATAAGCAGCAAAAAAGCATGAACATGAGAAGGGCGAAGGGCAATATTCTCTTCATGGTCATCCTCATTTTACGACACTCTTTTCATTGTTGTTGATTCGGACCTTTGTCACTGTTCCCTCTTCAAGAACAATCACGACATGGGAGCCTTTTCGTATGGAACTCGATGTGGCTTTCCCTCCATCGGTCGTCACAATCTTGGCCTGAGAGATATCATAATAGACTCCCTCAACCTCAATATGGCCTGTCGTAACTTCCTGCACCACACCCGCGACGACCTTAGGAGGTGTCTTCACTATGCCTGCGTAGTCGGATGAGGGGAATGCAAAAAGAGAGGCTACCAAGACCGATAACAACATACCCCATCTCCGAGAGAGACATGACGCATCGACGACTTTCTTCTTCCATTCCATCCTAATCCTCCAATCGGCCTTTCTCCCCATGGCGGAGAGAAAGCAAAGTCAAAGCTAGACCATGTCTTGAAAATCCACAGGAAAAAAGAAGCAATTTCGATACCCGGACTCATAAGGTTAAGAAACCTGTACTATCAAGGTATTACAGAAATCAGCCGGCAAGAATTATGTAAGGGACTCCATATTTTGGGTAATTCGTTACATAAAGCGGCTGGAGTGCAAAAGGGCGGAGAGCTGAGCATAACATTCGCGTATCTGACCTGTTAACTGTCGCTTTTCCTTTTCATCCAGATATAGACCCAATGAGCACCTCACTCTTACCGGGACTCACAGTTTTCGCTTATGCATCTCCCCCCTTCCGCAGGCTGTTTCAGGATCTTTCCTATATTTATCCTCGTGGCCGAGATCTCGATGCAGTCGTAATCGGGGTCCTTGCTCGAGAACATACAGATCGTCTTCTTGTCGTTCGAAAAACCTCTTGCCGTAAGGGTGATCCTCGTGTCTGCAGCACCGCTCCAGGCTATGGGATAGTGCGCATCGAACTCCTGCAGGAGAATTTGCCTGTCAGCCGACGTTTCGAGGATATTATTGCCTTCGGAGGCCGGATTGGTATCATCGAAGACCGCATAATGCGTAGGTGAAAGGGTGACGAAATGGACCCTGTTTACCTGCATTGCCTGTACACGGGCCTTCATAAGATTTGCGTACATCTCCTTTATCTGGCTCTCGATTCTGTACGTGCTCGCCCATCCCTCAAAAAAGAACCCGATGGCAGCGGATAGTATCCCTATCACCGACATGGCGACAAGGATCTCGATGAGTGTTAGCCCTTTGTTCGTCTCCATGGATATTCCTCCTTCCAGTTCTTCTGTCGGCGTCTGGTGCGCCTGCAGTATGGCCGCCGGGCCTCATAGTTCAAGGGTTGTGCCAGTCTCTTGTATTGATGATAAAACGCATTTCACCAGGACACCTCTCCGTAGTGGGGCAAAAAAATTATGACAAAGCGAAGGGTTATAGAAGACGGTACCTGACGGCACGCGGTGGCCTTCCCTTTTACGGAAACCTCGGCAATTGATCATGTCACAGAGGTGAGCTGTCACGGAATCGTGACACAACATGGACCAAATTGTTGAGATTTCAGCTATAATGAATAAGGTCCCATACGATAGATGATCATGATACCAGGGGGTGGAGAATGAGGAATCCGGAGATATGGATATTCATTTTTATTCTTGGCCTCTTGGGGCTTAACTGGCCCTTCCTTGAAATATTCAATGTCACCGTAGTCTCCTATCTCTTCATTTTCTGGTTTCTTTTCATTCTCCTCGTGGCTTTTGCAGTTCGCAAGACGAGAGGCGCCAATAACCATGATGTGTAGGAATGTTCGAGGCCTATAATCTTTTCAGTATTGTCCTGTGCTATCTCTTTCTTCTCTTTGCCTTAGCCTACTATGCGGAGAGAAAGGAAAAGTCGGGAAGGAGCATCGCCAATAACCCTTACATCTATTCCCTATCACTAGCGGTCTACTGCACGTCATGGACCTTTTACGGGAGCGTAGGGAAAGCGGCCACGTCAGGACTCTCCTTCCTCACCATCTATCTGGGGCCGACGCTCATGGCGACCCTCTGGATTGTCATGCTCAGGAAGGTCGTGAGGATTGCCAAGGCAAACAGGATCACGACCCTGTCTGACTTCATCGGATCACGATACGGTAAATCGCTCTTCCTTTCTTCCCTGGTGACGATTGTTGCCGTAGTCGGTATCACGCCATACCTGGGACTTCAGATCAAGGCGATCATCAGCACCTTTGACATCATATCCGGTGAATCATCGGGAAGCGCTGCCATTGGACTCTTTATCACCTTGACCCTTGGAATCTTCGCAATCATCTTCGGCGCTCGCCGCCTTGATTCGTCAGAGCGTCACGGTGGCCTCGTCTTCGCCATCGCCTTCGAGTCCATCGTGAAGTTGGCTGCCTTTCTCCTCGTCGGTACCTATGTAACCTACGGGCTCTTTAATGGCTTCGGCGATATCTTTGCCAAGATTAAGGATTCTGAGCACTCTGTGCTCCTCTTTCTCGGGACAGGGACGGGGACGGATTATCCTGAATGGCTGTCGCTTCTTTTCCTCTCGATGATGGCCATCATGTTCCTGCCCCGCCAGTTCCAGATGGCTGTTGTCGAGAACTATGACGAAAACCATGTGACAAAGGCTGCATGGCTCTTTCCTCTCTATCTCTTTCTCATGAACATCTTCGTGCTGCCTATCGCCTTTGGCGGGCTTCTCCTCGGGGGTTCGGGGAAGAATGCCGATTACTTTGTGCTCACCCTGCCCTGGGAGCACGGCAACAGGTACCTGTCGCTTTTGGCGTTTATCGGCGGCTTTTCAGCGGCTACGGGCATGGTAATCGTCGAAAGCCTGGCTCTGAGCACCATGGTAATGAACAGTATCATCATGCCGGCGCTGATCAACTTCCATGATGCCCCGAAATTCTCCTCCGTCGTCCTTAACATTAAGAGACTCGTAATCCTCTCTGTCGTCTATATGGGCTATGTCTTTGCGACTTCAATCGGAGAATTCTACAGCCTTGTCGAGATCGGACTCAAGTCATTTGCTGCGGTGAGTCTCTTTGCGCCGGCCTTCTTTCTCGGACTCTACTGGAAGAGGGGGACGAGGGCCGGGGCCACAGCAGGACTCCTTGCAGGCTTTGCTGTCTGGTTCTACACCCTCATCGTTCCCGCCCTCATAAAGGCGGGGATCGTGAAGAATGTCGGTGTTATCGAGCTCATGACGGGTTCTGAAATGCTCAATCCGCATAATCTCTTCGGAATCGTTGACCTTGGCAAATGGGGAAACTCGCTCTTCTGGAGCATGCTCATAAACCTCATCTTCTACGTCGGCGTCTCGATCTTCACCAGACAGTCAAAGGAGGAGGAGATCCAGTCCCTCATCTTCGTAGATTCCTATGAAAGGGTGAAGGAACTCGCCCACGGAAGTTCTTATACGGCCCATGATATCGAAAATATCCTTGCCCAGTATATCGGCAGGGCCGAGGCAGGAGACGTCACCGCGCACTATCTGTCGAAAAAAGGGAAGAGCCATGAGGAACTTACGCCAAGGGAACTTTTTGAGTTGCGCGACGAGGCGGAAAAGATCCTCTCAGGCGCGATCGGCTCTTCCATGGCCGCGATTATCTTCGAGGATAAGCTCGTGCTGACGGAGAGGGAGAGAGGGGAACTTTCTGAATCGATCAAGCATATCACCGAACATCTGAGACTCTCCCGTCAGGAACTGGCGGAAGCGAACCGGGAACTCTCGTATCTCAAGGAATTCAGTGAGAATATTATTGAAAGCGCCCCCGTCGGCATCGTGACCGTTGATGCTCTTTTCAATGTCAAATACTGGAACAGGGAGATGGAGTCCATAAGCGGCATCGGGAGATCAGTTGCCTTTAACAGGTCTCTGCTCCATCTGCTGCCATGGTTGACAAGGGAGGTACTCATACGGACAGAGGAAAAGGAGATGACCGTCGAGACTCCTTCCCTCCAGTCCTTCAAGATCAATGTGAGCCCGTTCAAAGACCCTTCGGGCGGGCATGTTGTCATCTTCGAAGAGATCACGGAGAAGAAGAAGATGGAGGAGCAACTCTTGCAGACGTCAAAGCTCGCCAGTATCGGTAAATTGACAGCCGGGATATCCCATGAGATCGGCAACCCCCTTGCATCGATATCCTCCCTCGTCCAGGAACTCAGGTCATTGAGCATCGAATCACGGGACGATGTCGAATTTGTAGACGGCTCGCTGAAGACGATCAACAGCCATATCGATCGGATCGTGAAGATCGTCCGGAGCCTGGGCGATTTCGCGAGGATATCCTCCCCGGAAAAGACGCCTTCCAATATTTCTGAGATCCTTGACAGAACGATAAACCTTGTCAGGTATGACAAGAGGTTTAAGAATATTCAGCTCATCACTGATATAGACGGGATTCCGTCCCTGAGGGTCAATCCCGATAAGATCCAGCAGGTCTTTTTGAACCTCATTATCAACGCCCTCGATGTCATGCCCGACGGCGGCAGACTGAGCATCTCGATGAAAAAGACCGATTCATCCGTTCAGGTAGTTTTCAGCGATTCGGGCCCGGGGATCGAGGAAGGCCTTGTTGGCAGGATCTTTGATCCCTTCTTTTCGACGAAGGCCCCGGGGCAGGGCACGGGCTTAGGTTTGAGCATCTGCTATGGTATAATCAGGGAACATAACGGGACGATAACGGCTAAAAGCAAAAAAGGAGAGGGGACTACATTCGTCATAACCCTGCCCGCCGACAAGAATGAATGAAAGGCTGCTGATCGTCGAAGACGAGGAGACTCTCTGTGAGTCGCTGAAAAGGGTACTCTCACGAGAAGGCTATATTGTCGATATCTCTTACAGCGCCGAGTCAGCCCTCGATCTTTTTGAACAGAGGTTTTACGACCTGATCATAACTGATATCATCCTGCCCGGGAATACGGGGATAGAGCTGCTGAAGTCGGTCAAGGAGAAAGTCCCTGAACAGATCGTGATCATAACCACGGCCTATGCATCGCTGGAGACGGCTGTTGAAGCCCTTCGGGCAGGCGCCTATGATTATGTGGTGAAGCCCGTCATGCACGAAGAGATTAAGCAGATTGTGAAGAATGCTCTCACTCAGGCTGCACTCCAGGAAGAAAACCTCAGGCTTCGCAGGCATATCGAGAGGCACTATGACCTCAGTATGATTATCGGTGAGAGTGCTGTCATGAGGACCGTCATCGGCGAAGTGAGGAATATCTCGGGTAGTGGGAAGAACGTTCTCCTGAACGGAGAGATAGGAACAGGCAGGGAGCTTATCGCCAGGGCCATACATCTGAACAGCGGAAGGGACGGTAAGCCCTTCATCCCGGTAAATCTCTTTACGATTCCCGAAGAGCTTCTTGAGGCAAGGCTCTTTGGTTATGTAAAAGGGGCCTTCAAGGATGCCCTGACTTCCAGGAAGGGGCTTTTTGAGGAAGCCGATGGCGGGACGCTCTATCTTCGTGACATCGGCTTCCTGAGCGGCTCTCTCCAGGCAAAACTGTTCAGGGCCCTTGAAGACCATGAGACCGTTCCCGTTGGCGGCAAACAGGGCATTAAGGTTGACATGCGGATCGTTTCTGCCACAAGCCATGATATCGCCTCTGCGGTGGCGAAAGAGGAATTCAGGAAGGACCTCTATGGCCTGTTGAACGGTATCTCATTAAGGCTTCCTCCTCTGCGGGAACGAAAAGAAGATATAGAGCCCCTGGCAAGACACTTTATCAGAAAGTATTCCCAGGATTTGTGCAAGCCCGTCAAGGAACTCGAAGGGGAGGCCCTGGATCTCTTCCTTCGGTACGATTGGCCGGGCAACGTGAGGGAACTCCAGAATATTATTGAAAGGGCGGTCCTCATATCGGATACTGACATAATAAGGGTGAATCATCTCCCCCAATTCTTCCCGCCGGCGTGAGTCTTGGAGACGAAACAGTCACGAGAGGTCAACGCACATATTGACCCGGACATCCCATCAACCTTAACCGTACGAGATGTCGCCATAACGAGATGATCCTTGAAGATGTCATAAGTTTTCTCAAGAAAATCCCCCCCTTCCAGTCTCTCGATGAAAAGACCTTGAAGACCGTTGCCGGCAGTCTGTCCATGGAGTTCTATCCGAAAGAGACGGTCATTCTGGCGCAGGGAGGCCCGCCAAGCGATTCCCTGCGGATCATAAAAAAAGGCGGGGTGAAGATTGTCATGAGGTCGGAGAATGGAGAGGACGTCGTGATGGACTACCGGGGGGAGGGCGATAACTTCGGGTTCCTCTCGATGATCGGTAAAGAACGGGGCAAGACGACGGTCATTGCTATTGACGATACCATCTGTTATACCCTGAGACAGGAAAGAGTCCTGAAGCTCATAGAATCGACTCCGGCCTTCACAGAGTATTTCATGTCATACCTTTCGAGGTATATCGACAGGGCTTACAGCGAAATGCAGACCAAGAGTCGGTCCTCTGTCGGCAGCGACCGTTTTCTGTTTACGACACCCGTGGGGAGGATAGCGACGGAAGCTGTCATGGTCAGCGATGACATGACCATTCAGGAGGCCGCCCAGACTATGACAAAGAACAAGATCAGTTCTCTCATCGTCCGTGACAAGAAGAGCCTCCCCTCGGGTATCGTTACAGACAGGGACCTCAGGGACAAGGTTGTTGCACGGGGACGCAACGTACGGGAACCGATAAAAAACATCATGTCCATATCCCTCATAAGGGTTGACGCTCAGGATTCCTGCTTTGAGGCCGTATTGAAAATGCTGAAATACAATATCCATCACATGCTGGTGATAGAAGACGGGGCGTTGAAAGGCATCATGACCAATCATGACCTCATGCTCCTCCAGGGAACGTCCCCCCTCTCCTTTGCCAGTGACATAGAAAACCAGCAGACTGTCGACGGTCTCTTGCCGGTATCCTCAAAAATAAACAATCTCATCGGTCTCCTCCTCAAGGAGGGTGTGAAGGCGAGCGGGATCACGAAGATCTTAACCGAGATCAATGACAGACTGGTAAAGAAAGTCATCGAAATTGCAGAGAAGGAATGTGGACAACCGCCGCTTCCCTATTGCTGGATCGTTTTCGGCAGCGAGGGTCGCAAGGAACAGACCTTCAAAACAGACCAGGATAATGCTATCATCTTTGTTGACCCCGTAACGAAGGAAATGGAGGAGGCTGCTAAGGCTTATTTTCCCTGCTTTGCAGTTTTTGTCAGAGACAGCCTTCTGAAGATCGGTTTCCCCCTTTGTCCCGCCGACTATATGGCGAGCAATCCCCAGTGGTGCCAGCCGCTCAAGGTCTGGAAAAAGTACGCGGCGGACTGGATGAACGAACCGACTCAGGAGGCGGTGTTGAAATCCCTCATCTTTTTCGACGCCAGGCCCCTCTATGGTAAATTCAGCCTCCACGATGAGCTGCGAGGGTCTTTCCGGCTCCTCTCGGAGGGACAGAATGTCTTCCTCTGTCATATGGCGAACCTGATCATAAAAAATACCCCGCCCATCGGTTTTCTCAAGTCCTTCGTTGTCGAGAAGGGCGGTGAACATAAGGACGAGTTCAACCTTAAGGTGAAGGGTATTACCCCGCTCGTTGATGCCGTGAGGCTCTTTGCCCTCGAAAAGGGTGTTCGGGAAACGTCGACCCTCGGAAGAATCGAGGCTCTGAGAGAACGACACGCGATTGTAAAGGAACATGTTGAAGAGCTGAGGCATGCCTTTGAGTTCATCATGCTTCTCAGGATCCAGCATCAGTTCGAGCAGATCAGTGAAGGCGTGAAACCTGACAACTTTATCAATCCCAACAAGCTGAGCAACCTCGAGAAGAAGACGATCCGGGAGGCCTTTCATCTCGTGTCGAGCCTGCAGGAGCTGATCTTCGAGAGGTGTAAGGCCTTCATCGTGTAAAAAAGGAAGGCGTGGCGTAGTGAACGAGAGACTGCTGATCGTTGAAGACGAAGAGACCCTCTGCGAGTCTCTGAAGAGGGTACTTGAGAGAGAAGGATATGTGGTTGACGCCTTTACCAGTGCCGAATCCGTTCTCGGAAAGATTGAAGAGATGGCCTATGACCTGATCATCTCGGACATTACCCTTCCCGGGATCGACGGGATAGAGCTCTTGCGCAGGATAAAAGAAAAATTGCCGGAACAGATCGTCATCATCATCACTGCCTATGCCTCGATAGAGACCGCAGTCGGTGCCCTCAGGGCCGGAGCGTATGATTATGTCATAAAGCCGATCATGCATGAGGAGATAAAGAGAATCGTCAGAAATGCCCTGAAAGAACGGTCCCTGAGGGCAGAAAATGTATTGCTCAGGAGGCAGATAGAGGAGAGATACGATTTCGAAAAGATCGTGGGCCAGAGCAGTGAGATCTCCGCAGTGATCGGTGAAGTCAAGAAGATTGCCGATTCAAGGAGCAGTATACTCCTTCTCGGCGAGACCGGTACGGGTAAGGAGCTTGTGGCGAGGGCTATTCACTATAACAGCTTCCGTCAGGACAAGCCCTTTGTCCCAATAAACTGCAGCGCGATTCCAGAGAATCTCCTTGAATCAGAACTCTTCGGGTATATAAAGGGGGCTTTTACGGGCGCAACGGGTTCGAAGAGGGGTCTCTTCGAGGAGGCAGACGGCGGGACTATCTTTCTCGATGAAATCGGAGAACTGAGCCAGCACTTACAGGCAAAGCTCCTCCGGGTAATAGATGACCATGAGATAAGACCCCTCGGCAGTACTCAGTCCCGAAAAGTCGACGTGAGGTTTATTGCGGCCACAAACAAGGACATCCTGAGGGCGGTAAATGAAGGTACCTTCAGGGAAGACCTCTACTACAGGATCAATGTCGTCACGATCACGTTGCCGCCTTTGAGGGAAAGGAGAGAGGACATTGTTATCCTCGCGAAGCACTTTGTCGAGAAATATGCGAACGAGATTGGAAAGTCAGTAAAGTTTATCGATGATTCTGCCCTGAAAATTCTCGTGGACTACCCCTGGCCTGGAAATGTCAGGGAACTGCAGAACATCATTGAACGCGCGGTGCTCATAACCGAAAGCAACACGATCTTTCGGGAACATCTTCCCGAAGGCATGAAGGTCCGCGATTCTTTCGTAGCTGCTGCCTTTAATACCGTCCTTTCAATCGAAGACTATACAAAGGAATTCATCCTGAGGTTCCAGTCAGCCTATACCGAACAGAAGCTTGCAGATATGCTCGGCATCACGAGAAAGTCTTTGTGGGAAAAGAGAAGAAAATGGGGGCTCAAGAGGAAATAGTTACTATTGTTCACGGTAAGGCCTCATTCTTGTTACAATAAGTTACATAAGGTAATATCTTAAAATTAAGGATATTTCATTTATCATTTCGTTCCATGTTACCTCTAGTAACTAATTTGTCTGAGCTCTAAAATTGAGACTTTAAGGTCAGTGACCGGTTATTTGCAATAATCCTTGTTATACAGTAAGTTATGCTATCTTGACCTACCAAATAATCTTGGGCACATTACTTGCGTGTTCATAAAAGAGTTATGAATGTCACCATGCCTATCGAAGACGTCATCGAGTTCCTTAAAGAGGTCACACCGTTTCACGAGCTTGACGAAGCTACTCTGAGCAGTATCGCGAGTAGTATCTCCATTGAATTCTATCCGAAGGGTTCCATGATACTCCGCCAGGAAGGGCCTGCAAGTGAGTACCTGAGGATCATCAGACAGGGTTCGGTGAAGGTATTCATAAGGTCTGGCAGGGACGACGAGGTCATGATCGACGTAAGGGGCGAAGGCGATTCCTTCGGCTTTCTCTCCCTTGTGAGCGGCGACAAATCCAGGGCCAATGTAGTTGCTCTGGATGACACCACCTGCTATCTTATAGGTCGGGAGAAGGTCCTTGAGCTTCTCGAAACCTATCCGGCTTTTACCGAATACTTTCTCGTTTCCGTCCTGAACAAATATATCGACAAGACTTATAAGGAGATGAGGAAGAAGAGCGTCCTTTACAGTGGAGGAGACAGACTCCTCTTCACCACCCCCATCGGCGAGCTTGTTACAAAGGCGATCATAACCGCGTCCCAGGAGATCTCGATACGGCAGGCTGCCGAGATCATGTCGGAAAACAGGATAAGCTCTCTTGTCCTTGTCGATTCCGAAGGGGTTCCGACAGGTATCGTCACGGACCGGGACCTGAGGGATAAGGTTGTCTCAAAGGAAAGAAATGTCTCGGAAAGCGCGAAGACGATTATGAGCGTCTCCCTTATCAAGGCCGACGCCCGTGATTATTGCTTCGAAGCGATTCTCAACATGATACGGTACAACATACACCACCTTTTGGTGATCGACAACGGCAAACTCAAGGGGGTGATCACCAACCATGACCTTATGATGCTCCAGGGCACTTCTCCCATCTCTATAGCACGGGAGATAGAAAGTCAGCAGTCCGTAGAAGGACTGGTCCCTGCGTCGAAGAAGATAAACAAGATCATAGAGCTCCTCCTCAAGGAAGGGGCCAAGGCGAGCAATATCACAAGGATCATTAGCGAGATCAATGACCGGCTCTTTAGGAAGATCGTCGAGATTACGGAAAAGAAGCTCGGAAGCCCTCCTCTTGATTATTGCTGGATCATTTTCGGCAGCGAAGGCCGTAAGGAACAGACCTTCAGGACCGATCAGGACAACGCGATCGTCTATGAAGACACAACGTCGCCTGAGAGGGAGGAAGAGGCGAGGACCTATTTTTCGGCCCTCACGCTCCTCGTCCGCGACGGTCTTCTGAAATGCGGATTTCCGCCCTGTCCTGCCGATTATATGGCGAGCAACCCCCAGTGGTGTCAGCCGCTGAGGGTGTGGAAAAGGTACTTCTCTCTGTGGGTCAACGAACCGACGGCTGAAGCCCTTTTGAAGTCCCTCATATTCTTCGATTTCAGACCGCTTTATGGCAATATAAGCCTTTCTGAGGCGCTCAGAGATGCCCTCTCTTCCTTGCTGAAGAGCCAACCGGCCTTTTTCGGCTTTATGGCAAATGCCGTGATTAAGAACACCCCTCCCATGGGCTTCCTCAGGTCCTTTGTGGTCGAAAAGAGCGGTGAGCACAAGGATGAATTCGATCTCAAAGTAAAAGGGATTGCCCCCCTTGTTGATGCCGTCAGACTCTTTGCTCTCGAGAAAGGGATACGGGAGACCTCAACCCTTGAAAGGATTGAGACGCTGAGAGACCGGCATACGATCGTCAAGGAGAGCGCCGAAGAGCTTGAATATGCCTTTGAGTTCATCATGCTCCTGAGGGTCCAGCATCAATTTGATCAGATCGAGGTGGGCAGGCAGCCTGACAATTTCATCAATCCGTACAAATTAAGCAGTCTTGACAAAAAAATCCTGAAGGACAGTTTCTCTCTTATTTCAAGGATACAAGACCTTATCATCGAACGATACAAACAGTCAATCTTGTAAGAATGCTGGGCTTGTTGAATTTCAGGAAGAGGAAGGGAACAGTGATCGACGAAACGCTGCCGGTCGGTAAGGTCAGGTATGTCATAATCGATACCGAACTCACCGGTCTTGATGAAAAACGAGACTCCATCGTCTCCATGGCTGCCATACGGATGGTAGGCGGAAGGATAGACTTTGGAGATGTCTTTTATAAGCTTGTAAACCCTGAGACGGAACTGACCGCGAAAAGCATCATTATCCATGGAATTACACCCTCGGATGTTGTCGAGAAGCCTGAGATTGCCACGGTCCTCTCGGAATTTGTCCAGTTCTGCGGCAACGATGTCGTTGTGGGGCATTGCATATCGGTGGACCTCGCCTTTATCAACAGGGAGATGAAAAGAATTCTCGGATACGCCTTGAAGAACGAGGTCCTTGACACGTCTGCCATCTATGAATGGATACGGAAAAGGTATTCTTCCCAGAGGACTTTCCCTTCTCGGTTCACGGACTCAGGATTGTTTGACATCGCAGAGCATTTTGGAGTCTCTGTTACCGGCGCGCATAATGCGGCAATGGACGCATTCATCACGGCGCAGGTCTTTCAGCGGTTCATCCCTATGCTGACCGGAGGAGGGATAAACAGCATAGGCGACCTGTTAGGTATCGGTAATCCATCAAAGGGAGGTGATAGGACAGGACATGCGATTGGGATGTACACTTTTTAGGAAATTCGCGCTTGCATTGCAAGCTATAACCTGATGGAGGAGGTAAGAGTAATGAGCAGTAAGAAGACCGTGCATGAAATCCTTGAGGACGAGGATTTCAAATCATTGACGAGTCAGAAGAATACGATCTCCGTAATTCTGACGGTTCTGGAACTGGTTCTCTATTTCGGGTTTATCGCCCTGATCGCCTTTAACAAACCGTTCCTGGCCCAGAAGCTGAGTGAAGGGTCGGCCACGACGATCGGAATTCCCATTGCTGTCGGCACGATCCTTTTCTCCTGGGTCTTTACGGGTATTTACATCTTTTGGGCGAACAGCAAGTATGACGTGCTGGTCAAGAAAGTCAAAGAGAAAGTGATAGGAGGATAACGATGCCACAAGCAACACAAACTATGATAGGTCAGGCGAACCCGACGGCGATAATGTTCTTCGTTTTTTTCGTTGCTAGTACCCTGGGCATTACGTATTGGGCTGCAAAGAGAACGCGGACCACAAAGGACTTCTACGCCGCGGGCAGGAGCATCACCGGTTTCCAGAACGGCCTCGCCCTTGCCGGTGATTACATGAGTGCAGCGTCCTTTCTCGGGATCGCGGGAATAGTCTCGACAAAGGGGTATGACGGCCTCATCTATTCAGTGGGATGGCTGGTGGGATGGCCGATCATCATGTTCCTCATATCAGAACCCCTGAGAAACCTGGGCAAATACACCTTCGCCGATGTTGTCGCGTACCGGCTGAACCAGAGACCGATAAGGGCCGCTGCTGCTGCGGGCTCTCTCGTGGTCGTTCTCACCTACCTTATTGCCCAGATGGTTGGAGCAGGAACGCTCATAAAGCTGATGTTCGGTATCCCCTTTGAGGTTGCTATCATAGTGACGGGAACACTGATGATATCCTATGTGATCTTCGGTGGTATGATCGCGACCACATGGGTCCAGATCATAAAGGCATGCCTGCTCCTCGGCGGAGCGACACTTCTCGTTATCCTGACCCTCGCCCAGTTCGGTTTCAGCTACGCCGAGCTCTTCGGCCAGGCAGAGAAGATGTACACGAACAAGTTCCTCGAGCCGGGAATACTCGTTACGGACCCCGTCGATGCCTTCTCCCTCGGACTCGCGCTTATGTTCGGTACGGCAGGACTTCCCCACATCCTCATGAGGTTCTATACGGTCCCTGATGCAAAGGCTGCAAGGAAGTCGGTCTTCTACGCAACAGGGTTCATCGGATACTTTTACATCCTCACCGTTACCATCGGTTTCGGCGCGGCAGTTCTCGTAACCCAGAAGGTCATCATGGGTATAGACAAGGGCGGCAACATGGCAGGACCTCTCCTTGCAGAGGCCCTCGGCGGGAACCTCTTCCTCGGGTTCCTTTCGGCCGTTGCCTTTGCCACCATCCTTGCCGTTGTCTCAGGCTTGACCCTTGCAGGCGCATCCGCCTTCTCCCATGACCTCTTTGTCGGCGTCATCAGGCGCGGCCAGGCATCAGAAAAGGATGAGGTGAAGGTCGCAAAGATCGCGACCGTCGGCCTTGGCATCACGGCAATGCTCCTCGGGATCCTCTTTAAGGGCCAGAACGTCGCCTTCCTCGTCGGCCTCACCTTTGCTATCGCTGCGAGCGCCAACTTCCCTGCGCTCCTCATGTCGATCCTCTGGAAGAAGTTCACCACATACGGGGCGGTGACGAGTATTTACACCGGCCTTATCGTCGCTACAGCGCTCCTGATCCTCAGCCCGACGGTATGGGTCGATATCGTCCACAAGGACGATGTGGCTGCGGTGAGCAAGCAGGTCAAGACAATCGAAGACGGCGTAAAGGCAAAGGTCGCCGAACTCGAGAAACAGAAAGTCCCGGGAGTCGATCCTGTAATGGCAGCGCAGATAGATGCCTCGATTGCAGCAGAGAAGAAGGCGGCAGAACCACAGATTAAAGCGGCAAAGTCCAATATGCCGAAGGCGATTTTCCCTCTTAAGAACCCCGGTATATACTCTATGGCAGCAGCCTTTATCATCGGCATTCTCGTGTCCCTCATGGCGCCTGACAAGGTCGCCGAAGCGAAGTTTGATGGTGAGAAACTGAGGGAGTATATCGGCATAGGGGCTGAAGATTAGTTAGCAGTTCTTAACCATCGTCGGTCGGCGTTAGGAAAGGCTCTATCCGGGGGTCAGAATGAGGGAGAAGACCTCTCCGTCTCTATTCTGACTCCTGGTGTTTCATGAAAAAATAACTATGACGGAGGACCGGAATGTCAAAAGAGAGCATTAGCGTCTTGATGGCTGAAAACAGGACATTTCCACCATCAAAGGAGTTTAGCGGAAAGGCCCACATCAAGAGCATTCAGGACTATGAAAAGATCTATAAGAAGTCTGTAGATGACCCCGAAGGCTTCTGGGGTGAGATGGCAGAAAAGCATCTCACCTGGTACAAGAAGTGGGATAAGGTGCTGGAATATAATTTTGAGAGACCCGAGATCAAGTGGTTCCAGGGCGGGAGGATCAATGTCTCCTACAACTGTCTTGACAGGCACATAACGACACCCACACGGAACAAGGCTGCCATTATCTGGGAAGCCGATGACGGGAGTTACAAGACCTACACCTACCAGCAGATGTACTATGAGGTGAACAAGTTTGCGAATGTCCTCAAGAAGCACGGAGTGAAGAAGGGCGACAGGGTCACCATATATCTCCCCATGATCCCGGAGTTGGCCATCTCCATGCTCGCCTGTTCCAGGATCGGGGCCATTCATAGCATCGTGTTCGGAGGATTCAGCGCACAGTCCTTGAGGGACAGGATCCAGGACTGCAAGGCGAGTCTTCTCATCACCTGCGATGAGGGCGCGAGGGCAGGGAAATTCGTGCCCCTCAAGGCCAATGCAGATGAGGCGCTCAACGAGTGTCCGACGGTCGGGAAGGTGATCGTCGTTCAGAGGACAAAGAGCGGCGAGATCAATATGGTTAACGGCAGGGACCTGTGGTGGAATACGGAGATGTCGGCTGCGGACGTTCAGGGCTACTGTGAACCGGTCCAGATGGACGCTGAAGATCCGTTGTTTATCCTCTATACCTCGGGTTCGACAGGAAAGCCAAAGGGAGTGCTCCACACGACAGGAGGCTACCTCCTCTTTGTGAACCTCACCTTCAAATGGATCTTCGACTACCAGGAGGAAGACATCCATTTCTGCACAGCAGACATAGGCTGGGTAACGGGACATAGTTACATTGTGTACGGGCCTCTTTCTGCGGGCGCCACGAGCCTGATGTTCGAGGGTGTACCGACCTATCCGAACGCCGGCAGATTCTGGGACATCTGCGACAAGCACCGGGTTAATATCTTTTATACAGCTCCGACTGCCATAAGGGCCTTGATGAGGGAAGGCGAAGGCTGGGTTACGAAACATGACCTTTCATCCCTGAGATTGCTGGGCACCGTTGGCGAGCCGATCAATCCCGAAGCCTGGATGTGGTATCACACCCACGTCGGAAAGGGAAAATTACCTATTGTGGATACGTGGTGGCAGACAGAGACAGGAGGGATCCTCATAACGCCCCTTCCCGGAGCCATGACCTTGAAGCCGGGATCAGCCACAAGGGCCTTTCCCGGTGTTGTCCCTAGGGTCTTGAAAGAAGACGGTTCTCCTGCAGGGGTAGACGAAGGCGGTTACCTTGTTATCGAGAAACCCTGGCCGGGCATGCTGAGGGGTACTTTTGGGGACCCGGAAAACAAGAGGGTAAAGGAGGTTTACTTCACGAGGTTCCCCGGCAGGTACTTTACCGGAGACGGCGCAAGAGTTGACGGAGACGGTGATTACTGGCTCATGGGGAGAATCGACGATGTCATCAACATCTCCGGCCACCGGCTCGGGACGGCTGAGGTCGAATCGGCCCTCGTGAGCCACGAGGCCGTTGCAGAGGCAGCGGTGGTCGGTTATCCCCACGACATTAAGGGAGAGGGCATTTATGTCTATGTGACCCTTAAGGAAGGTAAGCAGCCGACAGATGAACTGAAGAAGATTCTTGTGGGCCATGTGAGGACGGTCATCGGGCCCATCGCAACACCCGACAAACTCCAGTTTGCACCGGGTTTGCCGAAGACGAGGAGCGGCAAGATCATGAGAAGGATTCTGAGGAAGATCGCCCACGGACAGATTGATGAACTGGGTGATACCTCGACCCTTGCCGATCCATCAGTTGTTGACAACCTGGTAAAGGGAAGACAGTGAGAACAGACGGCAAGCTCTAGGCGCGTGGTTCTGCAGGGGCGATTCATGAATCGCCCCTGCCTTTGAGGAGCAGGATGGACAGGTTTTTCCTACGTAAGAATGAAGCAGTCCTCGTCATGGTCGATATTCAGGAGCGCCTCGCTGCTGTTATGGACGAGCGCCGGAAGGTTGTTTCAAATACTCTCCATCTCATCGAGGCAGCAAAACTCCTCAACATCCCGATCATTCTCACGGAGCAGTATCCAAAGGGTCTCGGCATCACAGTCAGCGAGATCAGAGATTCGGTTCCTTCGTATGAACCCATTGAGAAGATGATGTTCGGTTGCTGCGGGGAACCTGCCTTCCTGAACTCCCTTGATGCTTCAGGGAGAAGAAAAGTTGTCCTCGCAGGGATGGAGACCCATGTCTGCGTGCTGCAGACATGTATTGGTTTATTAAAAAGGGGATATGCCGTCCATGTCGTCAAGGACGCAGTCTGCTCTCGCACGCAGGCAAACTTCGAGACAGGCGTAGGATTCATGGGGGACGCAGGGGCCGTGGTGACCTGCACGGAAACCGTCTTGTTTCAGGTATTGGAAAAAGCCGGAACAGACGAATTCAAAGTGATATCAAAAAGGATAAAATAGGTTTCACCGTTGTTAAGGCAGGGAAGGGAGGTTTATGGACACGTTGCGGTCGCAATAAACAGACCGATCCGCTGGTATCTTCTCTATGATGTTTCGCTTCTTCTGTTGCGTGTTGTCGTCTCTTCTTTCGAGAATCTGCCGAAGGTGTAATGCCTGAGTTTGTTTTCGATGCCCCTCTGGATCTCGACCCAGACCGGGTGGACGGAGCAGAAACTGCTTCTTGAGCAACTGTCGCTGTCGAGCACACAGATATTCAGGCACAGGGGACCCTGAATAGCCTCGATCACCGTGAGCAGATTCACCTCTGAAGGCTCTCCTCCGAGCCGGAACCCCCCCTTCACACCACGGCTTGATTTCACGATGCCAGCTTTTACGAGCTTCTGGAGGATCTTTGCAAGAAAACTCTTCGGAATTTCCATCTCCCGCGCTATGTCCTCCACTACGGTGACGGTCTGGGGATTCATTGAGAGGTAAAGGACGCATCTGACGGCATAGTCTGTTTCACGGGTGATATTCATAATGTAGATAAAAGGTATCCGATATCCCGATGATTTGTCAACCGATGAAAGCTAAGGCAGGTCATCTCTTCGGGGACGGCATCCCCTTCTTGGCAAGAGAATAGCCGTCTGTGATTGTTCCGACCACATAATCCTCTAATAACAGCCTGTCCTGAAGAGGCGTTTGCGGTCCGCAAAACTCCATGAAAAATCCGCTGTGAATGTGGTTAAATAGTAACTACCCATAGAACTTGT
The DNA here is from genome assembly GCA_035686305.1 of Thermodesulfovibrionales bacterium. NCBI lineage: Bacteria > Pseudomonadati > Nitrospirota > Thermodesulfovibrionia > Thermodesulfovibrionales > Thermodesulfovibrionales bacterium. The sequence goes on from DASRZP010000064.1 coordinate 32,620, forward strand.
GATCATTGCCTGAACGTGCAGGTGATGAGTCTTTCTGCAGCGAGAGGAGAGAGGAGGATGTATGAAAAAGGCGGTTCTTGTCTTCATGGCCCTCTGTCTCTTTTGCGTTTCAGCGTGCACCCGCAACAAGTCTGCCGAACTGTTAGAGACAGCACAATTTGAAGAAGTGCAGAAGAACCGGGAGCATGCCCGAGAACTGTACGAAGAAATCCTCAAGAAATATCCTGAAAGTGAAGAGGCAAAGAGGGCCAGGGAACGGCTGTCCGCACTGAAAGAGGGCGGAGGACGTTGACCTGTTCGTGCAAGTCTTGCAAGTATGGCTATGAAACGACCCCCGACGGCCACAGACCTCCTGGGGGCACCGTGTGGTGCAGCAAGAGGAAGATACCGATGGGCCAAAGCAGGAGCATGTCGTGCTTCTTGCCGTCGGTATCGGAAAAGAGCAAAAGGTGTCAGGACTGTAAATGGGCAAAGATGCTGACGCCTTCGGGGGAGGCCCCGATGATCGGAAAGATATGGTGTGAGCGGAGACATTGCGAGATAAATAGACTCCGCACGATGGAATGTTTCGATTAACGGAACTCTCCGGCGGCAACGTTTAGGCTGCAAAAGTTCGGACTGCAGGTTGTTCCCTGTCCAGCGTAACGATCGAGAAGAGAGCTTTCCAGTATTGAGGTGTCCGGGATAATGGAAAAGATCAGCGGTTCTCTCTGGAGCGTCAGGATGAGGGCGTCCAGAAAAGGGAAGAAGAGGCGTCTATCCGGAGGAAAGAGCGGCGAAGAGAAGGCGATCCATGTTTCAGGCGCCGAGGGACTCTATGCCTCTTGCGAGATACCTCGCATTGTCGATGGCTACCTCAAGAGGGCAATAAACCACCCACGGGGACTGCCGGATACCATAACCCTCACCATCGAGAAGGTGAACGAGGAGCCTCTCGCCATACCTCTTCTGCCGGTTTCGACCATTGTCTGTCAATCACCTCATGAAGCCAGGAGAGTTATCTGCTCATTATTGTCGGAGGCAGGGCTGTCGAGAGAGGTCATCGAGCGGGGTATCAGGATTGCGGCCGGAAATGAAGTTATGCGCGGCGCATCACTCATACGTTCGGTGTCGGGCATCCGGGCTGAGCCGGACACGTTGAGGGGGGTGCGGGTATCGAGACTCGGGATCGAAAGATCCTCTGAGAGGAGATTGTCGCGGGGCCTTGCGAGAGGCGGTATAAATACGTCTACGGTGAAGGAGGCGGTTGTCCTTGCATCCAAGGTGGCCTCGTGCGGCGGTGTGGTTGCCGAACTCTGTATATCCGATGATCCTCATTATACGACAGGGTATGTCGCGTCGGCAGGTCTCGGCTACGTCCGTGTAACGAAGATCAAAGATCCAGGGAGCATGAGCGGAGGGAGGATATTCTTCGTCGAAGAGAAGGCAGACGTAAGCCCCATCATAGATTATCTTGAAAAGATACCGGTTATCGCGACTCTCCCGCCAAGGGATCGCGTCTCTCGATGAAGTCACCGATTCTCCTCATTGCCAACCCCGCTGCGAGGCATGCCTCTGAAAAGGGCATCGAAAGGGCCGCGAATCTGCTGCGTTCAGGAGGTTGGGACGTCCGGGTCTTATTCACATGCAAAAAGGGAGACGCTGAGGCCTTTGCCCGACATGCACAGGCTGAAGGTATCTCCCTTATCATGGCCGCAGGTGGTGACGGCACGTTGAACGAAGTGATAAACGGTATCGTCCATACCGATGTCTCCATGGCGATTCTGCCAATGGGGACGACCAACGTCCTGGCCAAGGAACTCGGCATTCCCGAAGATATTGAGGGCGCCGTGAACAGGGCTCTCAAGGGGAGGCCACGGGCCGTCTCCCTTGGAAGGATCACCGTCGGCCAGCTTCCGTCGCCTCTTACGCGATACTTCTGCCTTATGGCGGGAATAGGGTTCGATGGAGACGCGGTGTATAGATTCAGCACTTCTCTCAAGAGATTTTCCGGCAAGGCAGCGTACATCCTCAGCGGTATGAAAACGCTCCTGCACTATTCTCCCGAACCACTGACATTCTCTATGGACGGAAAATCATGCAGGGGATATTCGGCAATCATATGCAAGGCCGCGCGGTA
>DASRZP010000065.1 GCA_035686305.1 Thermodesulfovibrionales bacterium
GCTCTTGCCATGAGACCCTATGACGATGAGGTCAGCCTTTGATCTTTCTGCCTCTCTTACAATCGCATCCACCGGATAGCCCGTTCTGACAACCTTCTTTGACGGAACACCGCTTCTCTTACACAGCCTTTCGGCGTCGTCGAGACAGGCCTCGGCAGCCTGCCACAGATAATCTTCGATCGGCTCTATTAGGTGCGTCGGGGCTGCAACAGCAGAGACTAATTGAGAAGCGTAGAGACTCTTGTCTACTACGCTGATCAGCCTTATCGTGGAGCCTGTCTGTTTTGCGAGATCCGCCGCATATCGTACGGCCTTCTTTGCGCTCTCTGAGCCGTCTGTAGGAACAAGTATCTTTGAAATCATGCCTCCTCCTTTCTGTTCACTGAAAAAATACTGCCCCATCTCGATCGAGAGCCGGAAGTTGAACGATGATGAAGTCTTGTCTCCCCGCCGGCTGCCCTTCTTGCCCGCTACTGATTTGAAGGCAACAGGGGAACTGTTCGTGCATCTTCAGGAATCTTTCCCGTCAGGGCATCCAAAAATGAGACGATGTCCTGTACCTGTTCTTTTGAAAGGTCCTTGCCTAACTGGATCTTCCCCATGATCCATACGGCTTCTGTCAGCTTATCGACCGAGCCATCATGGAAGTACGGAGGGGTCATGGCCACGTTCCTCAACACAGGCACTTTAAAGACAAATTTATCGCTCTCGTTTTTTGTGACGGCGTACCTGCCTTCATCCACCTTTTCACTCTTTGTGTATTTCTCATAAGGTTCAAAAAGGCCGAACTTCTGATACATCTGTCCTCCGACATAAGGACTGGAATGACATCCTGCGCAGCCCTGGCCCATAAACGCCTCGAGTCCCTTTTTTTGTTGAGCCGTCATTGCATTCTTGTTGCCTTTGAGAAACCCTTCCAAGGGAGCAGGGGTAATTAATGTCCTCTCAAAGGCTCCGACCGCCTTTGCAAAGTTGTCGATCGTCACCGGCTCCTTGTCCGAAGGAAATGCGGCTTGAAACAGCGTTCTATATTCCTTATAGGACCGGAGGATCTTTTCGGCCGATTCATAGGATGGCATGCCGAAGGAGGGAGGCCCTATGATGGCTTGTTTCGCCTGGTCTTCAACGCTCGTCCGGTTCCCTATCCAGTGCGCAGAGATCTGGCTTGCCGCATTGAAGACCGTGGGGTCGTTTCTCGGGTTTTCCCTGCAATTGTGGCCCACTGATTTTCGCAGCCCGTCGACGGCATAGAGCGCTATAGGATGACATTTTGCACAACTCACCGTTCCGTCGACAGAGATCCTCGGTTCGTAAAAGAGCATCTTGCCGAGTCTAACCTTCTCCGGGGTTATCGGGTTCTCCGCTGACGGCATAGATTCCGGCAAAGGACCGAGGACCTGGGACGCCTTCGCGATCAGGGCCTCGTCGTCAGCGCCAAATGCAGAGCATGATAGAACGAAGAAAAGCATCAAAGGTGTGAATGTCAGGATCCCCTTTTCTTTGAATATCCCGATTATCATAAGGCCTCCTTGTGACGCGAACGATGGTTTCTCTATCTCCAATGTATCACGGAAATGCGTGACCTGCAATGCCTTCCGTGACAAGGTCTTCTTTTCGTCTCTCAAGCAGCATCGTTGTGTACCTCCCTGGTCGGCTGTGCACCGGTTCATCGGGTAAGCTATAATTCCCCTATGCCGCAGATACCAGCCTTTATCGGACAGTTTCCCTATCTTGGACTCCTTCTCCTTCTTGTCCTTGGCGGCATCGGGTTCCCCTTTCCCGAGGATACTACCCTCATCCTCTGCGGATTTCTCATCTTCAATGATGTCATAAAACCCATTCTCGCTCTGCCCGTTGTCTATGTCGGGGTGGTGCTCAGCGATCTCTTCCTCTATTTCGTGGGAAGAAAATATGGGCGGATGATCGTCACCCATAAGCGGTTCCGCAAAATCATATCACGCCAAAAACTCTCGCTCCTTGAGCAAAAATTCAACAGATGGGGAGTTCTTGTCGTATTGGCAGGAAGACATCTCGTCGGACTGCGGGCCCAGATATTCCTTGTCGCAGGGGTGATGAGAATGTCTCCGCTGAAGTTTCTGGCATCCGACGGTCTCTCGGCATCGTTTACTGTCGCATTCATGGTCGGAGCAGGCTACGTCGCCGGTAACAGTTTTCAGATCATAAAAAAGGATATTACCCGGATCGGCCATGTGGCGATCTTTCTCGCGGTAATCTCCCTTGCACTCTATCTTGTCTTCAAATACGTGAGGTCCAGACCGAAAGCATCCCGCTAGACCCTTCTCACAATCAGAACCTGCCTGTTTCGCCTCAAAGGAGATCTCTGGTAAAATACTTTACCATGATAGCCATCGTTGATTACGGAATGGGGAATCTCAGGAGCGTTGAAAAGGGTTTCCTCAAGGTAGGGGTCGACGCCAGGGTGGTCTCTGACCCCTCTTCCATTGATCAATCCGCAGGGATCGTCTTGCCGGGTGTCGGAGCCTTCAGGGATTGCATCAGGAACCTCACCGATGCGAACCTCACTGACTCCATTATCCGGGGCATCAGGAGGGGAAAGCCTTTTCTCGGCATATGCCTTGGACTGCAGGTCCTTTTCAGCGAATCAGAGGAATTCGGTGTCTGTAAAGGCCTCGATCTCTTCAGGGGAAAGGTCGTGAGATTCACGCGGTCCGGTCTGAAGGTCCCTCATATGGGATGGAACAGTCTCACGATCGTGAAGAGGCCTCCTATTTTCGACGGTATCCCTGACAATGCTTATTTTTATTTTGTCCATTCCTTCTACGTGGTCCCCCAGGACAGGGAGATCGTCGCAACTACAACAGATTACGGAGGGGAGTTTACTTCCATGATCTGGAAGGACAATGTCTTCGCAACACAGTTCCACCCTGAAAAGAGTCAAGAGTTGGGGCTGAAGATCCTGAAGGGCTTCGGCGAATTCGTCCGGAAGGCCTAGCCTCTCTTACTTCATATCATTCATCCATCGAGATGCCGGGAGCCGACATCATCCCCTTCCGGCAAGAAGTTCCCTCACGGTCTTTCCCAGAAGAGGATGAACCTTTTCAGGCGCTATCTCTGAAAGCGGTTTCAGGACAAAGTTCCTCTCATGGAGGTGAGGATGGGGTATCTTCAAACCTTCTTCATCCATCACGAGGTCGTCATACAGGAGAATGTCCAGGTCTATGACCCGGGGTCCCCATCGGTACGTCTCTTCCCTGCCAATTCTCTTTTCGATGTCTTTGAGGAGCCTCAGCAGGGCCTGCGGCTCCAGGCTCGTCTCTATTTCTGCTGCGGCATTGATGAATCGCGGCTGGTCCTTCACACCCCAAGGCTCGGTCTCATAAAACGCTGAGCACGCCCTGACCGCGATCCCCTCCTCCGACAAGAGGGCGAGGGCGCGAAGGCAGTGCTCTTTTCTCTCGCCGACGTTCGAACCTATGCCGATGTAAGCGGTGGGCATATCAACTGAGTAACGCCGAGCAATGAGGTACTTCGAGGACTTCCCCGAAAGTGACCTCCTACATTGAGCACTCAGCGGCAGCCGGCAACCACCAAAGGTATCACGATACAAGGCTTCTCACCTTGCCTGCCTTGCCGATGAAGATCGTTTTATACAAGCTAGAAGGTCAAGCCTGGTCCGGTTTACAGTGCCTTCTTAATCCGTTCCACTGCCTCTTTGATCCTCTCGACAGGAACAGTCAGGGCAAAGCGCACGTATCCCTCACCGGGCTTTCCAAAACCATTTCCAGGCGTCGCGAGCACGCCCGCCTCCTCAAGGATATGGGAGACAAAACCGGAAGAGTCAAAGTTTGACGGAACCCTAGTCCAGAGATAAAATGTTGCCTCAGGTTTAACAACATGGAAGCCGAGACTCTTCAATCCCCCATAAAGGACGTCCCTCCTAGCCTGATAGGTATCCCGTATCTCCGAAAGGACCTTGTCATCTGTATCAAGGGCCACGATGGCTGTTTCCTGTATCGCCTGGAAGACGCCGGAATCGAGGTTTGTCTTTATCTTGCCGAGCCCTGCGACGACATCGCTGTTACCGACAGCAAAACCGATTCTCCATCCCGTCATGTTATAGGTCTTTGAAAGAGAGTGAAACTCGATACCCACTTCCTTCGAACCTTCAACTTCGAGAAAGCTCACCGGTCGCTTTCCGTCATAATAGATCTCCGAGTAGGCAGCATCGTGGCAGACGATAATGTTATACCTCCGGGCAATAGCTATAACGTCTTCATAGAACTCTCTCTGTGCTACCGCAGAGGTGGGATTATTGGGATAGTTGATGAACATCAATTTTGCCCTTTTCAGCACATCCCCGGGGACCGCTGCGAAGTCGGGGAGGAAGTTGTTCTCCTCGACAAGGGGCAGTATATATCCAATACCCCCGGCAAAGAGGGTCGCCACGGGGTAGACAGGATAACCGGGGGAGGGGACGAGGACAACGTCTCCCGGATTCACAAAGGCAAGGGGGATATGACCGATGCCTTCCTTTGAGCCGATGAGTGAGAGGACCTCTTTCGCAGGATCGAGGGATACGGAGAATCTCCTCCTGTACCAGTTCGCGACAGCCTCGCGGTACGACAACATCCCTTCATACGAAGGGTAACGGTGATGGACAGGCTTTTGGACGGCAGTCTTCATCGCATTCACAACATGCATGGGGGTAGGGATATCCGGGTCTCCGATGCTGAGATCGATGAGATCGACCCCCTTTGCCAGGGTCTCCTGTTTCATCCTGTCGATTGCCGCAAAGAGATAGGGCGGAAGGTTTTTCACCCTGTCAGCAAACTCAAATTTCGCCATAAAGATCCTCTCCTGATAATCTTGTCCTGGAAAACGTCCCGGCTCAGTAGTGTCGAAAACCACAGAGCAGGGAGAGAGCGCTCCGCCTCTGTTAGGAGTCACAGTGAGTCTCTATGTTACTAAATAACCGGGACTTAAGTCTATTTCCCATCTTCTCTGTGACAGAAGAACCACGGGGCAGGCGATTGATAAGGAAATCACTGTCGCGTCACGGCGTTTGATATTTCCTTTTCACAGGGGTAAAATACCCGAAGCTCTCGGTGCTCGTCTATGGTGATACGTTTGTCAGAACGCACCGTGACATTCTTCAGAGCGATGCACCCGATTCGACAGAGCTGGGGATTCATGGATTTGCAGGCATGTTCAATAATCAATACGAGGTTCTCCTATGAACGATGAGGATAAGACGAAGGATGAACTCATAAAGGAGTTGGTGCTTTTGCGCCGGCAACTCGGGGGGTTCAGGGCATTCGAGATAGAGCGCAAACTCGCTGAGGAGGCACTCAGCGAAAGTGAGGAGAAGTTTCGGTCCCTCGTTGAGTCTACGGATGACTCGATATACCTGGTAGACAGAAACTACCGATATCTCTATATGAACAGGAAGCACATGTCACGGATGGGTTTCGGAGGAGAAGAATATATCGGCAGGATGTACGGTGATTTTCACACCGATGAGGAGACAAGAAACTTTGTTGAAGAGATCAGGAGAGTATTTGAAACAGCAGAGCCCGCCCAGCATGAACACAGAAGCAAGAGGGACGACAAGTATTTTCTTCGGACCCTAAGCCCTGTTAAGGGACCCGAGGGGAAAACGATAGCGGTGAGTGTTGTCTCGAAAAACATCACGACCCTGAAGCTCATGGAGGAGGAGAGAGAAAGGCTTATTGCGGAACTCCAGGAAGCCCTCGCAAACATCAAGACACTGAAGGGGCTGATCCCTATTTGTGCCTGGTGCAAAAAAGTCCGCGACGACAAGGGCTATTGGGACGAAATCGAAACCTACGTCAGAAGACATTCCGAAGCTGACTTCACCCACGGCATTTGTGCCACATGTTTGGAAGAACTCGAGGCGAAAGAGAATCGGAAAGATAAGGAAAAGGAATAATTCGTTATAAGAGCGGGGACTTTGTCATTTTGCACGTTTCAAGCCGAGGGCAGCTTCTTCCTTTGCACCGCACTGCCCATAATTGATATACTTCTCAAGAATTACTCAGAGCTGTCGAGAAACATACCGTGTCTTACGAGAATATCAAGGTTATAGCTCATTCAGGATATCGGGGTGACGAAAGCCCGCGAGCTTTTTTCATGCGTGGTGAAAGAATCGCCGTTGTCGAAATCTTGGACATGTGGATCGAAGAAGACGTGTCTGATAAGACGAGAAGGAGATTCTTTATCGTCAAGGGGAATGATAAACACAAGTATAAAATCTATAACGATGAAAAGACGTTGGAGTGGTTCTGTGAAATGAAGGGGAGTCCTTGCTCCCTTAATAAATTTTAATAAATTGCAAACGGAAGGACTTTGCCATTCTGACAGTGTCAGGCCAGGCCTCAAGAACGAATAGGCGTCATTCTTCTGCGAGAGTCCGTCGTGAGGAGAGATTTAGCGCCCACTATGAACGGCATATCAGCTGTAAAAGACAGAACTTAACCTATCAGACAGTGTGCGATCATCGATTGGTTCCATTCGAAAACAGGACCATTTGTGATTTGCGATCCTAGAAACACTCCGATGCACTGTTCCGGAGGGCTATTGCATTGGTAGGGCGGAAAGAACTCGACCGTGAGATCTTGCCTTTCTTGCAGGAAGGACAGGTGGTGACATCGATGCCACAGATCCTCAGCAATTGTTCCTGCCAGGTCTCCGGTTTGTCCTTTTCCCTTGTGACGATTGTGCGACTCTCCAAGAGTTCACGGCAAAGAGCTATG
>DASRZP010000066.1 GCA_035686305.1 Thermodesulfovibrionales bacterium
TAACCCCAATTTTCATCCACCTTTGTGAGCCCCGGCTCATGAGGATTCCCGCGAAGGCGGGAATCCACTTTGAACAGAATGGATGCCCGACTAAGGATCTCGGGCATGACCAATAATAGGGAGCACATCTGTAAATATTATCTTGAGACGGTTAATAATTCATTCGATATGACAACTGTTTATTTTCGATGTATGGAGCAAGTAATATTATTAACAAGGAGGGAAATATGTCTCTTTATGTGATTCAGTTTTGGACAGTATGACGTTTTCAAGACCAACAAATTTTGAGCGTTGAAAAATAAATGAAAGAGATGACCTCTGAGAAGATAAAGAGACTGCGATGAGATTCGATGAGTTGGACAAAACCATGCGTACTTTCGAGACTGCATTGGATTATGCTGTGATTCCTGGCATTTATATAGTGGCAAGGGTTGACGGTCGCGGCTTCACCAGATTGACGAAAGAGGTTCATCGTTTCGAAGCCCCTTATGACGAGCGGTTCCGGGACTATATGGTGGAAACAGCGGTTCACCTTATGCAGTGCGGATTCAATGTCACGTACGGCCACACGCAGAGCGATGAAATCTCGCTCCTCTTCTACCGCTATGAAACGACGTTCGGAAGAAAGATTCGAAAATATATCTCCGTCCTCGCCGGCGAGGCGAGCGCTAAATTCTCTGTTCTCTCTGGAGGTATAGCCTCCTTGGACTGTCGGATCTCCCTTCGTATCGCACGTCAGATTGCCTTGAGGACATCCTGCAAAGAATCTCTTGGCCTAACCAATTTTGACGATTCAAAAACTGTCACCTCCAGGGGAGCGGTAAAGGTGTGTTACCTCGCCGCTTTCGGTCTCCTGCAAATGAAAGATTGGCAGCGATATCTCACGTCGGAGCAACAGGCCTCACGGAGATAATGACCTCTGTCTGGGAAAAAGAGCCTTCCCTCATAAACTTCAGAGTGAGCCTTGTGCTAGCAGCATTGGCAAGGGGAGGACGATCAAAATCCATCACCTAATGATACATGAGCTTCCGCTCAAGGTCCGTTGAGCGGGAAATCCTCTTTGCCTCATCAAGGGTAATGATGTCCTGCCTGCAGAGCTGGATCAGATGCTGGTCCAGGGTCTGCATGTAATATTCGTCACGCCCTTTTTCGATGTATTGTTCAAGCTCGTCAAGATGACCGTCCCTGATACAGGATTTGATGGTGGATGTGGCAGACATCACCTCAAGGGCTGGCAAAAGGCTTTCGCCGCTCTTGCCGCGGACGAGGCGGAGGGATATCGTGGCCACGAGAATCTCGCCTAATCGGTGGCGGACATTCTCCTGAGTCTGAGTCGGAAAGTATCCCATAATGCGGTTGATCGTGGAAGCCGCATTGTGGGTATGAAGGGTCGAAAGAACCAGATGGCCTGTCTCGGCGGCCTTAATGCAGGCATCGACGGTGTCGAGATCTCTCATCTCTCCGACCATAATGACATCAGGGTCCATGCGCATGGCGGCTCTCAGCGCCCCACTGAAACTCTCCGTATCGATACCCACCTCTCTCTGGACAATACAGCTCTTGTTTGAATGGAAGATATATTCGATAGGATCTTCGATGGTAACGACGTTGTAGTTGAAATTGTCATTCATGTGTCGGATCATTGCAGCAAGGGTCGTGGACTTTCCATTCCCCGTCGGACCGCAGACGAGGATCAGTCCGTTCGGGGCCTTGACGATGCTTCCCAGGATCTGGGGGAGATTCAGTTCCTCAAAGGTGCCTATATGGTGGGGGATCACGCGCATCACAAGGCCGATAGAGCCCCTTTGACGAAAGATACTGACCCGAAAACGGCCCACCTTCTCCAAGGTATAAGCAGTGTCGAATTCTTTAATGTCTTCCGGGAGCTTCCGACCATGCTGCTCCAGCACGGTAGAAGCAACAAACTCGGTATCCTTCGGGGTCAGGCTGCTCAGCTTTGAACGAATTAGATGGCCGCGGGCCCTGAACATGGGGGGATTGTCGACCTCAAAGTGTACATCGGAAACCTTTTTTTCAAAAGCGATTTCAAGGATCTGTGTTAAGCTGGCGATGTCCATAGATATTCCCCCCTTAGACAATAGTATCGTATTCTTTTCACTTCTGAGCCGCCTTCCTCAGCTGTTTGAGATACAGAGTGTTTTCCATTACGAGACCGGCCTCATTTGCAATAAGTTCCAGGAGATCCGTATTAACGGGAACAGCCTCTTTGAGACCGAAATCGCCATAGGTCAGGGTCATGGTCTTCCCATGGCTTTTCACCGGAACCAGGAGTATTGTCGGTCTCAGGGGCCTTCCGATCTCTGCAAAGAGATGGTCCTTCAGGATTTCACAGGAGCTCTCTCCATAAAAGATCTCACCCTTTTCAATTGCAGTGCGGAAGACCGAAGGTTTTGAGAGCGGGACCTTCAACACCGATGCAGGAGCCGGTCCTTCGTCCCGCGGGCCATAGACTCCGATTGCCTTTTCTCCGGTGAGTTCTCCGGAACGAACGATGAAGGTAACGGATCGATCGCATATCCCGGAGATATGCTGCAGAAGTGCAAGAGACACAGCTGCGGGGTTGTGGAGGTTCCTGAGGGACAGGATGCGGTCTTTGAACGTGCCGACGTCCTGGTCCATCACGGATGGATATTCCTGCTCATGAAAACAGGTACTGATATATGATTTGAAGGCTTCCAAAAAGGCGATAGTATCAGGAATGAACGTTGCTGCCCGTGTCTCCCTCGAAGGCTTAGGGAAAACCGCCCTGATGCTGTTCTGAAAAGCCCTTAAAAGGGAGGAATAATCGTGAGAAGCAGACATCTGTACTATGGAAACCCATGGATACCGCTCCCTGATCCCTCGCCGGATGCTCTTTATCTGTTCCCGGAAAAGCAGTCCTCCCGAGGTCTCCGGATCATCAAGAACAAGCAGGGGCAGGACCTTTATGGCGAGGCACTGGTCTATGATCCGATTGAGTTCTTCGTTGCTGTCCGTAGCAAAGACGAGGACGCCCTCATCCTTGCAGATGGTCATGACCGAGTGTTTGATGAGTTCATCCTCACTGAACAGGATGAGTCCCTTCGTCAGCCGTCCCGTCCTTTGCGATCCGTCGTAGGCCCTTTTTCTTGGTGTGGATTTCTCCAGGAAAGAGGCAAAGGTCTTCTGCTCGTCAGGTGAAAAGTCGGCTAGAAGCTCCTTCATCCTCTGACGATGAATTCCGGCCGGGTTGAAAATCTCGTTTGCCGCGATAGACTCGGGTATCCTCCTCTCCAGGCGGTCGAGGTCACCCAGCCCGAGGTCTTCTGCAGTGATGTGTGAAGGCCTCGCGATACTCCCCGGAGTCTCTGGTGGAGGAAGTACGTCCGCAAACAGTTCTTCATCCGACATGACCGCCTTCCCGGACTTGCGATCACGTTCCCGTTCATCGAAAATACGAAGGGCATCCATAAGAATCATCTGGGCGTCAATGCCTATCTCCTGCTCCATCCTGCCGACGTCATAGCTGCATTCAGCGGATACCGCTATGGCTTCCGTGTCAAGGGTGAAGGTCCCCGCTGTCCAGCCTATGAGTTCAACGACGGCTATCTCGATCAGCTTCTTCAGCCCCCTATACGCCTCGTCACGTCTGAGTTTGCCGAGTCCGATGAGCGTTGCGATCAGGGGCTTGCGGTCTTTTCCGGCACGGCCCTGCACTTCGAGCGCCTCTTTGAGATCGGCGGCGGTTATGGCATTCATCTTTACCATAACCGTGCCGATGCGGACCCTGTTGTTGAGGTGAGTCGCACCAACGATCAATCCTTTACTGAAAAAGATGCGGCTCTCCCCCCTGCTCCCGCTGACGGAAAGGGTGCCGGATTTCCGCGTCGTATTGACCATCTGAATTACGTCAACAATGTGGAGTTGCTCTAAGTCTCCGGTAAAGGCCATAGTGCGTGATTCGAAAGCGTTGGTTTCGGATAGGGAAGAATAACACAAAAGACGGAGGCCGGTAAACATAACAGCCTTTTCGACCGCGAATCGGATGCCAACGCCGCAGTTTATGAATCATCGAAGATGGAGGTCCGCTCAATCACCTTCGATATCGTATATAATGAAGAGACCATGAAAGAGGAGGTAAGAGCCATGCTGCCTGAAGATCTGGGGGAACTGAGAAGACTCTACCTGGGATTCACCTCTGCGCGGGTCGTGCTTACGGCAAACAACCTGGGGGTCTTTGACTATCTGAAGAGGCCTTTGACGGCTGCCGAAGCTGCAAAGAAACTGAAGGCCGACCACCGCGCGATGGAGATACTGCTCGATGCGCTTGCCGGGATAGGGATGATTCATAAGGGTAGGGATGGGAGATACCGCAATTCCGCGCTGAGCAATCGCTATCTTGCCAAGGGTGCGCCCCACTTTCAGGGAGATATCGTCAGGCACGCTTCAACGATGTGGCAGAACTTTTCGGCCCTCGATGAAGTCGTGAGGACCGGAAGACCTGCCCGAAAAGACTTTGACCACGAATCATTCATTCTCGGCATGCATAACCTGACGATATTCCGCACCGAAGGACTCATAAAGGCGATCGGGCTCAGGGGAGTGAAGACCGCCCTTGACCTTGGCGGCGGCCCCGGTACGAATGCGATGGCCATGGCAAGACAGGGTGTAAGGGCGACGATCTTTGACCTTCCCGCGACGGTCGCCATCGCTAGGAGGGTTGCGCGGCGCGAGGGAATCAAGGGGCTCAGCTTTCTTGAGGGCGACTTTCATGTGGATGATATCGGTTCAGGCTATGACCTCATCCTCATAAGCCAGATACTCCATGCCTTTTCTGTTCGGGAGAACAAGGCGCTCCTCGCCAGATGCAGGAATGCCCTGAATCCCGGAGGGAGGGTTGTGATTCAGGAGTTTCCGATCAATGATGCACGGACCGCACCTCCCCAGAGCGCGCTCTTCTCTGTCAATATGCTTGTGGGCACCGAGAGCGGACGGTGCTATTCGCCCCGGGAGATGAAAACGTGGCTGAGAGAAACAGGCTTCGGGAACCTTGTTACAAAGAAGTTGCCGGAAACGGTTGTTGTTGTAGGCAGGGTGAAGCCTGAGACGCAGGTTGTTCATGCCTTGTCAGACGGGAGGATGAAGGAGGAAAAGACCTTCGCCTATAATAGCCGATAACGATGCGCCGGATGATTGATTTCCATACCCATGCCTTTCCTGATGAGATGGCAGACAAGGTGATGAAGATGCTTGAAGGAGAGGGTGGGGTCAAGGCAAGTCTTGACGGGAGGATATCATCTCTCCTTTCGTCGATGGAGAGAAACGGTATCGAGAAGAGCATCGTCTGCTCCATCGCCACGAAACCTTCACAGTTCGATGCGATCCTGGCATGGTCAAAACAGGTCAGGTCCGAAAGGATCATCCCTTTCCCTTCGATCCATCCCGGTGACGAACGGTCTGTCGAGAGGGTCGCCAGAATAAAAGGCGAGGGGTTTAAGGGCATCAAGTTCCATCCCTATTATCAGGACTTCGATGTGGACGAAGAGAGGATTTTTCCGATCTATGAAAAGGCAGTGGAGGAGAACCTCATCGTCGTTATGCATACGGGCTATGATTTTGCTTATCCCCGTATCAGTAAGGCAGACCCGGCCAAGATCGCGAGTGTCATGGAGAAGTTTCCCGAACTGAAGCTCGTGACGACCCATCTCGGGGCATGGGACCAATGGGAAGAGGTCGAGAAGCTCCTCCTGGGGAAGAGGATCTATATGGAGATCTCCTTTTCCCTCGAATATATCAAGAAAGATGTTGCCAGGAGCATCATCCTGAACCATCCGAAGGATTATATTCTCTTCGGCAGCGACTCGCCCTGGACGGACCAGGGAAAGACCCTGTCCCTCCTCAAGGACCTCGGACTCGGTCAGAAGAGGGAAGTTCTCATTTTGAGGGACAATGCCGTCAGGTTGCTCAATTCTGTTTGACCTTACCGGCCTCCCGAACAAGATAGTTTTATGCAACTGGAAGGTTAACTGTTTGCCGTTGTTGAAAATAACGCAGTGGTGTGATAATCTACAATTCCGAATTTTTTGAAGGGGAGAATCTTGGAAACGAGCGTGGCTCTTGACGAAAAACTGCTCCTTTCGGGCAATGAAGCCATAGCCCGCGGCGCCTTTGAGGCCGGAGTGAAAGTTGCCGCTGCCTACCCCGGAACGCCTTCAACAGAGATACTCGAGAACCTCGCAACGTATGAAGGCGTCTATGCAGAGTGGTCTCCCAATGAGAAGGTGGCCCTGGAGGTGGCACTGGGAGCGTCTTTCGCCGGCGTAAGGGCACTGGCATCGATGAAGCACGTCGGTCTCAATGTGGCTGCCGATCCGCTCTTCACGTCGGTCTATACCGGTGTGAGGGGAGGACTGGTGATCATCACCGCCGATGATCCCGAGATGCACAGCTCCCAGAATGAGCAGGATAACAGGAACTATGCCCTTGCCGCCAAGGTCCCGATGCTCGAACCGGCGGATGCTGCGGAGGCAAAAGATCTCTTAAAGATTGCGTACCGGATAAGCGAGGAGTTCGATACGCCTGTCCTTTTCAGGACTACCACGAGGGTCTCCCATGTAAAGGGCGCTGTCCCCGTCGGCGAGGTTGAGGCATCGGCTGCAAAGCCGGGTATCGAAAAGATGCCGGAGAAATTCGTCATGCTCCCCGGCCACGCCCGGAAACGGAGGGCCGAGCTCGATAAGCGCATGGCGCGACTGAGGGAATTTGCCGAGACCTTCCCCGGCAATAGGATCGAATGGGGCGAGAGGAAGCGCGGCTTCATCACGTCCGGGATATCCTATCTCTATGTGAAGGAAGCCTTCCCTGAGGCCTCGGTCCTCAAGCTCGGCATGGTCTATCCCTTCCCTGAAAGGACGATCAGGGACTTCTCAGAAGAGGTGGAGGAGCTCTTTATCGTTGAGGAACTCGATCCCTTTATCGAGCTCCATGTGAAGGCCATGGGAATCGCCTGCAGAGGGAAAGAAGTCATCCCGGCAACGGGGGAATTGAACCCTCGTGTTGTGCGGAGTTGCATCACCGGTGAAGAGGGCAAGAAGATCTTTGAGCCAGTTCCGATCCCTCTGAGACCGCCGAACCTCTGCCCCGGATGCCCCCACAGGGGAATATTCTATGCCCTGTCGAAACTCGGTCTCTTCGTGGCAGGAGACATAGGCTGTTACACGCTGGCTGCGCTCAGACCCCTCTCTGCCATGGACTCCTGCGTCTGCATGGGAGCGGGCATCGGGAATGCCCTCGGCATGGAGAAGGCCCTCGGCAGAGAGGCCCTCGGGAAGATCGTGGCGGTCATCGGCGATTCAACATTCTTCCATTCAGGGATCACGGGACTGATCGACATCGTTTACAACAGGGGTTTTACAACGGTCATAATCCTCGACAACAGGACTACGGGTATGACCGGTCACCAGCCCCATCCTTCCTCAGGAATGACCGTACAGGGGGTTTCCACGACGCCCGTGGATATTGAGGCCCTCTGCAGGGCAATTGGCGTGCGGCACGTTTACACCGTCAACCCTAACGACATCGAAGGGACTCAGAGGATCGTGAAGCGGGAAAGCGAACGGTCGGAGCCTTCCGTTATTATCACGAAATCGCCTTGCGTGCTCCTCCCTGAGATGAAGAAACGCAAGGACAGGAAACTCTATGTCGTGATACCGGAGAAATGCAAAGGCTGCAAGACCTGCCTGAAGCTCGGATGTCCTGCGATCGAGTGGGCGCCGCTCACGCCGGAGGAGGCGAAAGAGCTTGGGTACAAGGAGACTCAGGAGGGATATTCGAGGATCAACGCAGTCCTGTGCGACGGCTGCGGACAGTGTGCCCCCCTCTGCAAGTTCAAGGCGATTGTGGTGGCAGGAGAAGAGGGTGGGTAGGACTTCGAACATTCTCCTCTGCGGTGTTGGAGGACAGGGTATATTGCGTGCGAGCGAGGTCGTCTCTTCGGCGCTCATGAACGCGGGATACGATGTGAAGCAGAGCGAAGTGCACGGCATGGCCCAGAGAGGCGGGTCTGTGGTGGCACATCTCCGCTATGGCGGGAAGGTGTATTCTCCGCTTATCGAATATGGCGACGCTGACTTCGCCGTAGCCTTCGAGCTCCTCGAGGCACTCCGGTATCTCCCCTATTACAACAACGAGACCAAGGTGATCGTCAACACCCAGAAGATCTTGCCTGCCCCGGTCTCGATGGGCCTGGAGTCTTATCCCGGCGATGTCCTCGATCAACTCGACAGCAGGGGCATCAAGGCCTTTCCCCTTGATGCCTTTGAGGTGGCGAGGTCTGCAGGAGAGGCAAGGGCGGTCAATATGGTCCTTGTAGGCGCCCTCTCTTTCCTCCTTCCTATTGAGGAAGAGGTCTTCTTTAACGTGATAGAGAAGAGGATGCAGGAGAAGTTGCGCAAGGCGAATCGTGAGGCATTCGTCATAGGGAGGGAAACGATAATGAGGATGCAATGTGCAATGCGATCATGATCCTGTCTCTGGCTTCGAATTGAGTTCAGGAGGTTTTTCGCGGAAATGAAATGATATGGAATGAGGAATTCGAAACGCTCCCCCGTGAAGCTTTGGAAGCGCTTCAGTTGAAGCGGCTGAAATCACTTGTCGAGCGGGTCTATGCCGCCGTCCCTTACTATCGCAGCAGGATGGAAGAGTCAGGTGTGGAGCCTTCGGATATCAAATCTCTCGCCGACCTCCGGAAGCTCCCCTTTACCACGAAAGAAGACCTCAGGATCAATTATCCCTTCGGCCTCTTTGCCGTGCCCTTCGAGAGAGTAGTAAGGATCCACGCCTCTTCGGGAACGACCGGCAAACCCACGGTAGTGGGCTATACAAGGCATGACATAGAATCGTGGGCTGAACTCATGGCGAGGACCCTCTCCTGCGGAGGGGCACATCAGGGTGATGTCGTGCACAATGCTTACGGATACGGGCTCTTTACCGGAGGCCTCGGCGCACATTACGGCGCTGAGAAACTCGGTGCAGCGGTCATTCCCATATCGGGCGGCAATTCGAAACGACAGATCATGATCATGCAGGACTTCGGCTCAACGGTACTCTTATGCACCCCTTCCTATGCCCTGAACCTTGCCGACGTCATGAGAGAGATGAATGTAGACCCCTCTTCCCTGAAACTCCGCGTCGGGCTCTTCGGCGCAGAGCCCTGGAGCGAGAATATGAGGGAAGAGATCGAGAAGAAGCTCGGCATAAAGGCGATCGATATGTACGGGCTGAGCGAGGTCATGGGCCCCGGTGTTGCCAGCGAATGCATCGAGGAGAAGAGGGGGCTCCATGTTTTTGAGGATGTCTTTATTCCTGAGATAATCGATCCTGAAACAGGAGAGCCCCTTCCGCCAGGAACACCGGGAGAGCTTGTCTTCACAACGATAACGAAAGAGGCCTTCCCCGTGATACGGTACCGGACAAAGGACCTCTCGAGGCTGATTCCTGAACCCTGTTCCTGCGGCAGGACATCCCTCAGGATGCAGCGGATAACGGGAAGGACGGACGACATGCTCATCATCAGGGGAGTGAATGTCTTCCCCTCTCAGATAGAGCACGTGCTCATGAGCGTCGAAGGCGTCGAGCCCCATTATCAGATCATCGTTGACAGGGAAGGGTCCCTCGATGTCATGGAGGTCCAGGTGGAGGTGAGCGAGGATATCTTCTCCGATGAAGTCAAAGTCCTCGAACAACTCGGCAGACGCATCGAGCGGGAGATCAAAGACCTTCTCGGTGTTTCGTCCAAGGTCAAGCTTGTCGAGCCGAAGACCATTCAGAGGAGCGAGGGCAAGGCAACAAGGGTCATAGACAACCGGAGGATATAGGACGTAAAAGCTGACAATTCTGGTTCATGACTGAGAAGTGATAAAGGTGCGAGAGGAGGTCGTATGAAGGTCGAACAGATATCGATATTCCTTGAGAACAAATCGGGCAGGCTTGCCGATGTGGCGGGTGTTCTGGCGCGGGCGGGAATAAACATACGGGCCCTCTCTCTTGCAGATACCGCTGACTTCGGCATTCTGAGACTGATCGTTCATGACACCGAGAAGGCAAAGGTCGTACTCAAGGAGAACGGCTTTAGTGTCGGAAAGACCGAGGTCCTGGCTGTCGAGGTCGCAGACCGGCCCGGAGGGCTCGCGGAGATACTGAACGTCATGAAGGCTGAAGGAATAAACGTGGAATATATGTACGCCTTTGTCCGGAGGAGCGGCGGCAATGCCATCATCATATTCCGCTTTGATGAACTTGAGAAGGCGATCGATAGCCTGCAGAAGGCCGGGATCAAGATACTGAAGGGGGAGGAGGTCTACCCCCTGTAATCGCCGAAGACCCTGGAGACTGTGGCCCGGGACCAAACCCCTCTGATGCTGTTCTCATAACAGAACTTTTCAAACGGTAACCACTCGGACGAGTCGCCTCTTAACATTGCGGTGACCTAGAATGACAAGCATCCTCTGTACTTTTTCTGTAACCCTGCTATTATTGAAGAAGGAACCACTGAAAGGAAAAGGTCGTGGGACACAAGACGATACTATTATTAAGCCTCGTATCTTGTCTCTTGAGCGACCTTTACGGAAAGGAGATTGAGATGAGGATTTCAAGCGCAGCCTTCGGGCACAACGGACAGATACCGAAGAAATATACCTGTGATGGCAGTGATGTCAACCCGCCGCTTACGTTTGCAGAAATTCCGGCCGATGCACGATCCCTTGCCCTCATAGTTGATGACCCAGATGCCCCCATGGGCACATGGGTACATTGGGTTGTTTGGAACATAGACCCGGGGACCGCAGAGATAAAAGAGAACTCTGTCCCCAAGGGATCAGTGCAGGGCATGAATGATTTCAGGAAACACGACTACGGAGGCCCATGCCCGCCTTCCGGAATACACCGATATTTCTTCAAGCTCTATGCACTTGATACGACCCTGAATATCGGCGCGAGT
Source organism: Thermodesulfovibrionales bacterium (assembly GCA_035686305.1). NCBI lineage: Bacteria > Pseudomonadati > Nitrospirota > Thermodesulfovibrionia > Thermodesulfovibrionales > Thermodesulfovibrionales bacterium. The sequence goes on from DASRZP010000066.1 coordinate 10,976, forward strand.
GCAGGAAAGAGTGCCCTTGAATCATCAATGAAAGAACATATCGTTGCAAAAGCACAATTAATGGGGCTTTATGAAAGAAGCAGGTGAATGAAGCAAGTTCTTTTCACTTTGCAGATCGAATGAGAACAACTGTTCTTCCCGGGAACAAGCACACCAAATACAGTTGTCATGCTTGAACCTTTCAAACGGTAGCCACAGGACGAGTCGTCGAGCCTAGAAACCTTAGAAATGACACGTAAGCAGAGCTGCCGATAAGCCCGATTCTTGCTTCCAATCCGATGCCCATTTTCCGAGGTGTATCATTTATATATCTCGAGAATGCAGATGGGCTATACTATGAGCGGCCGGGAGCAACCAGGAATGCCAGACGGAAGGAAAGCGTGACCAGACCAAGAAGAAGATTACGGCTGATAGCGGGAGTTGCAGGAGTCCTTCTTGCGCTTATGCTGGTCGCTTCTCTCCTGGCGCCCCACTTCATTGATTCAGAGTCGGTACGGCAGAAGATAAAGGCGGCCGTATCCAAGAAAGTCCCCGGCACCGTGGATTTTCAGAAAATCGAAGTCTCGCTCTTCCCTCGTCCCACGGTAACCATCAGCAAGGCAAAGCTCTCTCTCCCCGGAAAGGCTGAAGGTACCATCGGATCGCTCAGGATATATCCTCAGATCATTCCGCTTTTCTCAGGAAAAGTCCGACTGTCGAGCATTCTCATTGAAGATGCTGTTGTGTCCCTTCGTCTTCCGGAAAGGAAGAAGGAGAAGACTCCCTTTTCGATTGCCGGTCTCGAAGGAGATCTATCGGAATTGATGAAGACACTTTCATCTGCTGCACCAAGGCTCCATATTGTGGTGGAAGGAGGCATGCTCAATCTCTTTGATGAAAAGATGCCTCTTTTTTCTTTCACTGACATCCATGGAGAGTCTGCGTTCCCGCCCGGTGAAAGTTCGCTCACCCTTGTCGGCGTCTCCAACATAGCAAAGGGTATCTCCCTCGGATTCCGTCTCGATCCAGGAACGTTTCAGGGAACTGGAACGTTCCATCTGACAGGTTTCAGACCTGAGACGCTCATCGATTATCTCTTCCCCGATGCCCATCTGCGCCTCGGCGAGTCAGAGGCGAACCTCAATCTCTCGGTGCAAATGCGGGGGTTCAAGGATGTGCGGGCGGAGGTGAGAAACTCACTGCCTCTCCTTACGGTGATCAAGAGAGGAGAGAAAATAGCTATGAAGGGGATCAGCACCCAGGCGCTCCTTGTCTTCAAGGACGGGAGTACCGAACTGACCCTTGATGAATTGAGGATCGAAGATCCTCAGCTTGACCTGCAGGGAAAGCTCCTTGCGAATGAATCTCCCGGCACCGTCAGTCTTGAAGTCGGAGGTACGATCAAGGACGTCCCCGCGCTCCGAAGGACGGCCCTTCCTCTGGCAGGAGAGGTGCCGGCGGTCCAGGGCGTTTTCAGTTATGTGAGAGGCGGTACAATTCCGATGATAACGTTTCGAAGCGAGGCCCGGGCCTTCGGTGATCTCGGCGGAACAGAGAATACCGTCTTGAAGGGACGTTTGGAAGACGGGGATATCTTTATCCCGGGGCCTCAACTCTCCCTCCGGGCTGTCAGTGGCGACTGTATCATTGTAAAGGGTGTACTGGAAGGAACGAATCTTGAGGGTCATTTTGGCCACTCCTTCCTGAACAAAGGGAAACTGAGGGTAGGCCTGAGGGGGGAAGATGCCCCGCTTCATCTCGAGACATTAGTACAGGCGGACGTCACGGACGTTTTCAGTGTGCTGAAGAAAGTTGTAAAAGATGAAGCCTTTCTCGACGAGATCAACCGTGTCGATGCTTTGCACGGCAGGGCTACAGGCAGGCTTGTATTAGGTGAAAGCGTTGCGTCGATCAATCCCTATGCGGATGTATCGGACATCTCTCTTGTCGCCAGCTACCAGAGGTTCCCCTTTCCCCTTGAGATCAAGGGCGGGCGGTTTCTCTATGATGGAGAGAGGATCAGGGTGAAGAATCTCAGCGGCAAGGGAGGCAGATCATCATTCTCCGCACTCACCGGACAACTCGGCCTGGGGGATACACACTATGCCGAGGTCCTTTCGGGGAAGGCTGACATCGTACTTGATGAGATCTACCCGTGGTTACGGTCTTTCGAAGGGTTCAAGGGGTCTCTGGAGGAGATAACGTCGCTCTATGGCATGGTCACCCTCAATGCCCTGAACCTTAGAGGACCGCTCAAGACGCCGAAGGAGTGGCGTTTCGCCACAGCCGGTGAAATTGACAACCTCTCTGTCGAGTCATCCCTCTTTCCAGGGTCGCTCTTGCTAAGGAAGGGAGGTTTCGATGCTGACGAGAATGTCGTCTCCCTGAGAAATGCCGAGACCGAGTTTCTCGATGCCTCGGCAGTGATTTCAGGCTCCCAGCATGGTTACCTGGGATCGTCTCAGAAGACTGATCTGTCCTTGCAGGGCAAGCTGGGATTTCAAGCCTTTGGGTGGGTCGCGGACCGTGTCGGTCTCCCAAAGGAGATTTCACCGAACTCTCCTCTTACTCTTCAAGAGATTTCGGTCGAATGGGACAGGAGCGGTACGGCCGCTCTGAAAGGAAACATGCGCTTGGACAAGGGACCCGAAGTCTCCATCGACATGGTCAAGAGTCCGGAGGCATTGGTCATACATAAGCTGACCCTGAAGGACAAAGTATCCGACGGAAGCTTCGGTCTTGATTACAACGAGAAGAGGGTGAAATTCTCCTTTGCCGGGAAGATGAATGGTGAAACCCTGGATAGCGTTATCGCGGGAAGGAAGTTCGGGCGAGGCTGGATTGACGGCGACTTCACGACCGAAATTCGGAGGGAGAAGCCCCTCAAATTTGCGGTGCAGGGCAGGATGACCGGCGGGGATCTTGTTTTCCCTTGGAAGGAGAAGCTTCCGCTCACGATAGACAGGATTTCTTTGGGCGCCGATAAAGGTCGCATCACGGTCGAATCAGCTTCGCTGAGACTGGGCGATAACGTCTTCTCTCTCAGCGGAGACGTCAAGGATACCGAGAAGGGTGCTTTACTCGACATGGATCTTTTTACCGATCGTATTAACGTCGACACCATAAGGGAGCTAACCAGGGGAGGGGGAGGAACGAGAAAAAGCGAAGAAGAGCAGGCAGACATAGCAGAGAACCTTGCCGTTGCGGGGACGGTGAGATTCAGATCAAATCAATTTACCTATGAGACGTTCACCTGGGAGCCTTTCCAGGCGGTTCTGTCCCTTGGCCACAATCGAGTTGATGCTCTTGTCACACAGGCATCGCTCTGTGGTATCTCCTTCCCCGGCACTGTTGGTGTGAGTCCCAAGGGATTATCTCTGGATTTTGAATTGCTCGCTGAGAATCAGGACCTCGGAGAATCCGTTGCGTGTTTTTTTGTACCGAGAGGAGTGAAGGAGCGCGTGACGGGCCGCTTTGATCTCCATGGTCATGTGACAGGAGAGGGGGACGGCAGAAAACTCCTCGAATCTTTGAAGGGTGATATAGAGTTTAACGCAAGAGACGGAATCATTTACGAGGATGTGCGTCTCGTGAGGGTTCTGGCCTTTCTGGAGCCCACTGAATATCTGAAGGGCTTCCGGAATTACCGGAAAGAGGGCATTGCCTATCATACTATAAAGAGTCGTTATGATCTGAGGGATGGCAAGATCGAGATAAAGGAAGCAGTCCTTGACGGAGATTACCTGAAGGTCGCTGCCGAGGGCACCACTGATATCATAAACGGTAAACTCGACCATACCGTTCTTGTCTCTCCTATAAGAACGGTCAATAAGTTTATTGAGAAGATCCCCCTCGTGGGCACGATCCTTGGCGGCACTCTCGTAACGATTCCGCTCAAGGTGACCGGTGATATCGAGGACCCGAAGGTGAGTTACAATCCGGTTTCAGCCGTCGGGTCAGGGTTGTTGGGGATGATGAAGAGGACCCTCAAGGCGCCGGTGAAACTCATTGAGGGCCTTGTGCCGGCCGAGAAGAAGGATTAGGGCCCTCTTTCTGGACGAAGCGTCCTATCAGGAGGATGTTTGGCGGATCGGCGGTACCTCGTTGCCGGAATCGCATCGCATGTGCAAGGCTTCGATCCATGTCTGCCTGACCGTTATTTGTAAAGTACGTTTACTTTCTGTCTCTTTCCTGAGATAATGTTGTTGACGTCAACGGCCATTCGACCGAAACGAGAGGTATGCAGACTTGCAGGCATTTGGGTTCGCGGCTGACAGTGAAAAGACAAATGATCGTACCCATTCTCCGGGTATGAGGAGAATCTCTGTGAAGGTAATTATCTCAGCAACTGCCGCGCTGCTTTTGTTCATGCTATTCGCGACCTCGAGTTGGGGAGGCGAGACCCTCCCGCGCGTGCGCTCAAAGGGGGTTGTCCGCTGCGGAGTCAGTGAGGGACTTCCGGGTTTCTCTATGAAGGACAAGAATGGACGCTGGACAGGTTTTGACGCAGACTTCTGCCGTGCGGTCGCTGCCGCTACCCTGGGAGATCCGGAAAAGATAGTGTTTGTGGCGTTGTCAGCCTCGGCCCGCTTTCCTGCGCTCCTGAACCGCGACATCGATCTCCTCATGCGCAACACCACCTGGACGCTTGGACGGGAGGTTCTGCTGGGCACCGCCTTTGCCGGGGTCCTCTATTATGACGGTCAGGGATTCATGGTCCCTTCAAAAAGCAAGGTCCGTAAGGTCTCCGATCTGAACGGCGCCACGATCTGCGTCGAGAGGAGGACTACTCACGTGGAGGGGTTGGCAGACTATTTTGGACAACAGGGGCTTCGTTATACGCCGCTTGTCATTGAGACCCTGCCTGATGTAAAGACCGCCTTCTTTTCTGGACGATGCCAGGCTTATACCTCTGACAGGTCGCAGCTGGCTGCGGTGCTGATGGATGTACCCGAAGGCCCAAGAAGATTTAATATCCTGCCTGATGTCATTTCAAAGGAACCTCTGGGGCCGGTCGTAAAGCGTGGAGATGAGGAGTGGTTCACGCTTGTGAAATGGGTCCTCTTCTCCCTCATCGAAGCAGAGGAACTTGGTATAACCAAAGAGAATGTTCGTGCAGCAAAGACTGCGTCTATGAGTCCTGCGGTGAAACGGTTTCTTGACGCAGACGGGAAATTCGGAAAGGCCCTGGGAGCTTCACCTGAATGGACTGTCCGGATAATCGGGAGCGTCGGGAATTATGGCGAGATCTTTGATCGGAACCTCGGCAGCGAAAGCGCATTGAATCTCGAGCGCGGCCTGAATCGTCTCTGGAACAAAGGAGGATTGATGTATGCGCCTCCCTTCGAATAGCCCTTATTGCCTGTCTGCTTCCGGCTTTGTAATGGCCGGGGCACGCTACGGAATTGAGAGTCTATCCTTCCCGTTCTCTCCCGGGCATTTCATTGATCAGGAGCAGCTGCATGTCTGATCTCCAGACCATCATCACGTTCGTTGTGTTCTGCGGAGTCATTGCAGCGATAGCCTTTGATCTTATCGACATGGCCGTTACCGCGATGCTCGGACTCTGCGTTTTGCTGGTGGCCGGGATTTTTACCGGCGAAGACGTAGGGGTCGTGATCCATTCGGCAGGAGGTCCGCTGGCGCTGCTCTTCGGCGGCATGGTTGTTGCCAGAACGCTCGTCCCGACGGGCATCTTTGATCACGTGGGAACGAGATTTCTGCGTCTGACCAATGGAAGCGGCAAGAGATACATCCTGGGAATTTTCATTCTTGTCGCGCCCTTATGTGCTTTCCTCCCGAACGCCACTACCGTGATCCTTGTGGCCCCGATCATAATTCGCGTCGCCATTGCATTAGAGGTGGACTTTGTCGGACCCATGGTGCTGACCGCGATTATCAGCAATTCCGCAGGTCTCCTCACCCTTGTGGGCGATCCCGCCACCTTCCTCGTCGGCAGTTCAATCGGGCTGACATTCAATCAGTACCTGAAGAGGGTGAGCATAGGAGGCCTGTTGTCTTTAGTCGTGCTCGTTCCGCTCATGCCGCTGATCATGAAGGATGTGTGGCGTGTCCGGAAGCCTATTCCCGAAATCCTGGAGCTGAAGCCGATTCAGAAGCCTCTCCTCCTTGTCTGCTCTCTCGTGGTCCTTGCCGGCATGGTCCTGCTCTTCCTCTTTGGTGAATACCTGCCCGTGCGGATCGTTCCTCCATCTGTCTCAATCATCGCTGCCTCCCTCGCGCTCTTGATTATCTATGGCACTCATGTTGAGCCTGTTGACAAGGTGTTGAAGGATGTCGATTGGAAGACACTCATATTTCTCACGTGCCTCTTCTGTCTCGTGCAGGCCCTGAGCAAGACAGGCATACTCAGCGGCATGTCACGGAACCTCCTTACGTGGTTCGGCACTGACCTCCCCCTTGTCGGATTGGCAATGCTCGCCTTTGTAAGTCTCTCATCGAGTCTTATAGCCAACATCCCTGTTGTGGCGGCAATGCTGCTTCTCGTCAAGGGCTATCTGGTGGCGGCCCAGCTTGTGCCTGACTATGCCATGGGTGCGGCCTTCACAGACTGGCCTTTAGCGACTCTTCCGGTCTTCGTGGCGATGATGTTTGGCGGGACCCTGGGGGGGAACGCCACCCTCATCGGCGCCTCGGCGAATGTGGTGAGCGCAGGCATCTGCGCGGCTGAGGGGAAGAGGATTACCTTTACGACATTTCTGCGGTATGGCATACCTCTCACCGTCTGTCAACTCCTTGTTTCAGCACTCTATGTCTTCGGCCTGTTTCTCTTTGTGGGACGGTAGCAGACGTTCCACGGTCATCCCCCTGTAGCTTCTTACTCAACGAAAGAATCCCCTGTAAACAGAATTGTAAAACTACTTCGTAATTCTCCGAGTTGCATCTGCCGTGCATCCATGATATAAACATAATTATTAACAGTCTCAAAATAATATTTACAGATGTGCTCCCTATTATTGGTCATGCCCGAGATCCTTAGTCGGGCATCCATTCTGTTCAAAGTGGATTCCCGCCTTCGCGGGAATGACGGCCAAGAATGTGCAGACTATT
>DASRZP010000067.1 GCA_035686305.1 Thermodesulfovibrionales bacterium
ATATTCAAGACTGTCGATGCTGTTAAAGACTCAGACAGCACCGTCCTTATCTCCGGTGAAACGGGCACAGGAAAGGAACTTATTGCAAGGGCCCTTCACAACTCTGCCAGGAGAAGGGAAGCTCCTTTCATTGCGGTCAACTGCGGGGCCATACCAAAAGAACTCATGGAGTCGGAACTCTTTGGGTATGAAAAGGGTGCTTTCACCGGAGCAGTTTCAAGGAGGATCGGGAAATTTGAAGAAGCCGGTATCGGCACAATCTTCCTGGATGAGATCGGCGAACTGGAACTCTCGCTGCAGGCAAAACTTCTCCGTGTCCTTCAGGAAAGGGAAATCGAGAGGCTTGGCAGCAGCAGGAAAGTCAAGGTCGATTTCAGACTCATCTCATCTACGAACCGGAACTTACGGAAGGAAGTTCAGGAAGGCAAGTTCAGAGAGGACCTTTTTTACCGGATAAATGTCATAGAAGTGAAAGTGCCTCCTCTGCGGGAAAGAAAAGAAGACGTGCCACTCCTCGTTTCTGATTTCTTCAACGAAGCCTGCATGCGGGAAAAGAAGACGCTTACCCTGTCTGACCAGGCCATGAGAATGCTCCAGAATTACTCCTGGCCCGGCAACGTCAGACAACTCAAGAATGTCATAGAAAGAGCTGTCGTGCTCGCTCGCGGCGAAAAAGTGACTCTCAAGGAACTCCCCGAGGAATGTCTCTTTCTCAACAGACAGCCCGTCATTCAAAATACTATGAAGACCTTCAAAGAGCTTGAGATGCAGGCGGTCAGAGATGCCCTTGCCGCATGCAAAGGGAACAAATCAAGGGCAGCCAAGATGTTGGGCATATCGAGGAAGGCCTTTTACAAGCGCCTTAATGAATTCCCCATCTCCATCGAGTAGAAACCTTTTCAGAAGGGATCCATTCATCAAAGAACATATGTTGAGGAATTGCCGCTCCGTATCCTTGGATATGATTGCCTGGGATTGATCAAAAAGCCTACCACTTCATCGCTCAGAGTGCCCGAGTATTGTCTGTCAGACCTCCATATTGTTACTCAGCCTTCCAGCCTTTTCTTGTATCCAATGGAAACACCCTTAGATTTTCAGATGTAGCAAACAGATACATTGAGCGGACCATGCTTTCGCACCCAACACCTTGTTCATTCGTACCCGATCCCCATATAGCACAAAAATGTTTATTATTCAAGGAGATGGAGTTTCTAAGGCATGAATTCTTCAACTGGTCTTTTCCCAGGGTCTCCTCTTCGGCATAACAATTGCTCTTCGTTGGATTGTCTCAACAGTCTCGCCCCAATACCTGCTGGGTTTGCATTCACGCAGATGTGACTCAGTGGGCGGAGCATTGAATTGGAACCTGAAGATATGAGCGATCTCGTTTTTCAGGCGGATGCTCCTCTAAACCCAAAACAACCTTATCATTTGGTAACACTCGTTTAAGTGAAGAAGAGGAGGTGATTTCATGAAGGCGGTCATTCTTGCGGGAGGGTTCGGCACGAGGTTGTCAGAAGAGACAGTCCTCCGTCCCAAGCCAATGGTCGAGATCGGCGGCAAACCGATATTATGGCATATCATGAACATCTATGCTGCCAGCGGCATTAACGAATTTCTCATAGCAGTCGGTTATAAGGCTGAGTCGATAAAGGAATATTTCCTCAATTTCTATGCTATCAACAATGACATCACCATCGACCTGACCCAGGGAAAGACGATTATACACGACGGCAATCAGCCAAGATGGAAGGTCCATATCATCGATACCGGATTGCATACTCAGACCGGAGGGAGGCTTAAGAGACTTAAAAAATGGCTTGAGAATGAGGAGGCCTTTATGTTCACCTATGGAGACGGTGTCAGCGACATAGATATCAAGGCTCTCCTGGAATTTCATCGGAACCATGGGAAGATCGCTACGGTGTCGACAGTTCGAGCTCCTTCACGCTTCGGCAGGATCGCCTTTGACGGCGACCGGATCAATTCCTTTTATGAGAAACCCGAATCATCCGAAGGATGGATCAACGGAGGCTATTTTGTGCTCAGCCCCAAGGCTATCGATTATATCGAAGACGACCAGACAATATGGGAACGGAGCCCTGTGGAGCGGCTTTCCCGTGACGGCCAGCTCATGGGGTACCGGCATTACGGCTTCTGGTCATGCATGGACACGCTGAAGGAAAAGAATACTCTCGAGGAGCTCTGGAACTCGGGGAAGGCTCCCTGGCTCGTCTGGTAGCTGATGGACGCTGATATAACAATCATAGGGGCAGGGGTGATCGGTCTGGCAATAGCCTCAGAGCTGTCCGGTCATAACCGGAACGTATATATCCTGGAAAAGAATACGTCCCATGGCATGGGGATCAGTTCAAGAAACAGTGAGGTGATTCATGCCGGAATATACGCCCCGCCGGGTTCACTGAGGGCACGGTTATGCGTTGAGGGCAGGGAGATGCTCTATGAGACGTGTTTAAAGAACAAGATTCCTCACAGGAAGACCGGCAAACTGATAATCGCAACCTCGGAAGCAGAGACGGGACAGATCGAAGATCTCATGGAGAACGCCCTTAAGAACGGCGTTTCTTCAGTCTCTTTCATTGAACGAAGCAAAATCGGTGAGATGGAACCGAACATCAGGGCCGTCGCAGCCCTCTCTTCTCCTGATACGGGTATCATGAGCGCCCATGCCCTCATGGACTACTACCTCAGCACTGCCAAGACGAAAGGGGCGGAACTGGTCTGCGGGACAAAGGTTGTGGAGATCGAACGAATCGCCGGAGGTTACCGGGTTGGCACGGTAAACTTGCAGGGAGAAAGCTTTGATCTTCTTACTGAGATGATTGTTAATGCCGCGGGACTGGAGTCAGACGTCATTGCCGGACTGGCCGGCAGGACATACGCCCATCACTACTGTAAGGGAGACTATTTCAGTATAAACAATGTGAGAAGCGGGATCGTGCGGAGGCTCATCTACCCTGTTCCCGAGAAGAACCATGTCGGGTTGGGCGTTCACCTGACCATGGACCTCCAGGGGCGGCTGAAACTCGGACCCGACGCAACCTATATCGATAGAGTTGAGGATTACCGGGTCGACGCCGCTAAGGCCGACCGCTTTTACGACTCTGCCGTGAAGTTCCTCCCCTTCCTTCGCAGAGAGGACATCTCTCCTGACATGTCCGGCATCAGACCGAAGTTGCAGGGCGTTGGTGAAGGCTTCCGTGACTTTGTTATCAGTGAGGACCTGCCGGGTTTCGTGAATCTCGTCGGCATAGAATCTCCGGGGCTCACAGCTGCGCCGGCCATAGCCAGGCAGGTCAGGGAGATGCTCAACGTGAACCACTGATGACGATAACGATGATCGGAAGCCATGAAATGCCCTCAGCTGGCACACCACAATGACGTCATATGCAGGGCCGGCGGAGAAACCTACAAGCCGAGTCCCTTTCAGTTAGAAGAATATTGCAGGTCGAAGAATCACGAGGAATGTCCTTTCTATGTGCACTTTTGCGCCGGGAAGGGAGATACAACAATTGACCAGTGAGGGCGACATGAAGATATTAATTACAGGAAACATGGGTTACATCGGTCCATCTGTCATACAACGAATCAGGATTTCGCGTCCCGAGGCTACGTTAATAGGCCTCGACACAGGATATTTTGCGAACTGTCTGACGAACGCACAGATCCTCCCGGAGTGCAGAGTTGACGTGCAGCATTTTGCGGATGTGAGAAGCATGTCTGAGGATCTCCTTCGTGACGTGTATGCCGTCGTCTATCTTGCCGCTATTTCGAATGATCCCATGGGGAACACCTTTGAAGAGCCAACCTATGATATTAATTATCGTGCTGCCATAGAAGTTGCGAGGAAGGCAAAGAAGGCCGGGGTAAAAAGGCTCGTTTATGCTTCCAGCTGCAGCATGTACGGTTTTGCGGAAGACGGCGCAAAGACCGAAACTTCCGAGTTAAATCCGCTTACAGCCTATGCCAAATCAAAAACCCTTGCTGAGAAAGACCTGGAGAAGATTGCCGACAAGGATTTCACGGTGACAAGCCTAAGATTCTCAACAGCCTGCGGGATGAGTGAGAGGCTCAGGCTCGATCTGGTCCTGAATGACTTTGTTGCAGGCGCCGTCGCCTCAAAGAAAATTACGATCCTCAGCGACGGGACCCCCTGGAGACCGTTGATCAACGTAAAAGACATGGCAAGGGCGATAGACTGGGCTATAGTCAGGGATTCGTCTGCCGGAGGAGATTTTCTGGCCATAAATATCGGAAGCAACGAATGGAACTATCAGGTCAAAGATCTGGCTGCGGCCGTAGCTGAGGTTATTCCTGGTATCGAAGTCTCCATCAACAAGGATGCACAACCGGATAAACGGTCCTACAGAGTGAGCTTCGATCTCTTTAAGAAACTGGCGCCTGATTACCAGCCGCAGGTCGGCCTCCTGACCACCATAAAGGAGTTGAGGGACGGTCTGGAAGATATGGGTTTCAAAGACAGGGATTTCCGCAATTCTCAATTTATGAGACTGAAGGTCCTGACATCTCTCAGGAGCAAGAACCTTCTGACAGAAAAACTCGAATGGACCACACACTGCCAGGAAGCCTGAAAAAGATGAAGAGTGCCGACAATGTATGCCGTTTCTGCAAGACTCCTTTACATCACGTTTTCGTGGATCTGGGGGTATCGCCTCTGGCGAATTCCTATCTGAAAGAGGAACAGCTCCGCAAGATGGAACCCCATTATCCGCTCTGCGTCTATGTCTGTGACAGATGTTATCTCGTTCAACTACCAGAAGTTCAATCTCCGGAAGAGATCTTCAGCGATTATGCATATTTTTCTTCCTATTCCGAGTCATGGCTCAGGCATGCAAGAGACTACACGGGCCTCATGGTCGATCGCTTCGGCTTTGATTCGCGAAGCCAGGTCATTGAGATAGCGAGCAATGACGGGTATCTCCTTCAGTATTTCAAAGAGAAGGGCGTTCCAGTTCTCGGCATCGAACCTGCAAAGAATGTGGCAAAGGCAGCTCAGGAGGCCGGCATCCCGACAATCGTCAAATTCTTCGGAACGGAGACTGCCCGGGAATTAGCCGCTCAGGGAACGCATGCCGACCTTCTCCTCGGCAATAATGTGCTTGCCCATGTGCCTGATATCAATGACTTTGTTGCGGGAATGAAGATTGTGTTAAAGCCGAGAGGCGTTATTACCATGGAATTCCCTCACCTCATGCGTCTCATAGATGAGAACCAGTTCGATACAATCTATCACGAACATTATTCCTATCTGTCACTTCTTTCAGTAGAGAAGGTATTTGCAAGCCATGGGCTTACCCTTTTTGACGTGGATGAACTACCCACGCACGGTGGTTCACTGCGCATCTATGCACGCCACGCTGAGGATGAATCGAGACCGGTTGACCGGAAAATACATGATTTGCGGAAGAAGGAGGCTTCTGCGGGCCTTGCAAGCCTTGACAGTTATCAGTCATTCAATGAGAAGGTGAAGGAAACAAAGAGGAAGGTCCTTACGTTTATGATTGAGGCAAAGAGGAGCGGAAAGTCAATAGCAGCGTACGGCGCTCCGGCTAAGGGAAACACCCTCCTGACTTACTGTGGCATCAGAACTGATTTCATCGATTTTACCGTAGACCGGAGCCCCCACAAACAGGACCATTATCTACCGGGCACTCACATCCCTATCTACCATCCCGACAGAATCACGGATGCGAAGCCTGATTATCTTATAATCCTTCCCTGGAACCTCAAAGAAGAGATCATGGACCAGATGTCTTCCATACGTGAGTGGGGAGGGAAATTCGTCGTCTTCATCCCTGAGGTGAGAATATTGTGATTTTCACGGAGACGAGACTGAGGGGCGCATACGTTATCGATCCCGAGCCGTTAAGCGATGACCGGGGCTTCTTTGCCAGGACATGGTGTCAAAAAGAATTTCAGGCTCATGGACTCAATACCAATGTGGCCCAATGTAACATTTCGTACAATGCAAAGAAGGGAACACTGAGAGGCATGCATTATCAGACTGCGCCCTTCGAAGAGGCCAAACTGGTCAGATGTACGGGAGGAGCAATATTCGACGTTATTATCGATTTAAGACCGCATTCAGCGACATTCAGGGAATGGATATCGGTGGAACTGGACGCCGGAAACAGAAGAATGTTCTATATCCCCGAGGGTTTTGCCCATGGGTTCATAACGCTCACTGACAATGCAGAGGTCTTTTACCAGATGTCCCAGTGCTATAGCGCAGGCCACGCGCGGGGTGTCAGGTGGAACGATCCCGTTTTCGGAATTCAGTGGCCTGCCGAAGCGTCTGTCATATCTGAGAAAGACAGGCAGTTCCCGGATTTCATGCCATGAACCGATCGGTGGGGCAGACGATGGTGATGAAGTCTGACGCCGAAACAACTGGCAAGGATATGCATCAGCTCATGTCCGAACTGTACCCTATCTGCAGAAGCATTACAGGCAACGGGGTGAGAGAAACACTGGAGATTCTCAGCAGGCATATCCCCCTTACAATTCATGAGGTCCCTACCGGGACCAAAGTCTTTGACTGGACTGCACCCAAGGAATGGAACATAAGAGATGCCTATGTCAGAAACGCAAGAGGTGAAAAGATCATCGATTTCAGAGAGAACAATTTGCATGTAATGAGTTACAGTGTCCCCGTAAAGAAAAAGATCTCCCTCAACGAGTTGAAACAGCATCTCTTTACACTTCCGGGATATCCCGATTGGATCCCCTACAGGACCTCATACTATAAGGAGAACTGGGCATTCTGCATGAGCCATAAACAGTTCGAGGATCTCGGGGAAGAGGAGTATGAAGTCTTCATTGATTCCTCCCTCGAAGACGGTCATTTAACCTATGGTGAATACTTGATCGAGGGGGAAACAGGAGATGAGGTCTTACTTTCCTCCCATATGTGCCATCCCTCGCTCTGTAACGATAACCTCTCGGGAATCGTCCTTTCTGTTTTCCTTGGAAAGCATCTCGCCACGCTTTCTGTGAAGCATTCTTACCGGTTTCTCTTCATTCCCGGGACCATCGGCTCAATAACCTGGCTTTTCCTGAACGAGCAGAATGTTTCGAGGATAAAACACGGCCTCGTTGCCGCCTGTCTCGGTGATTCTGGAAGATTTACTTACAAGAGGAGCCGCCAGGGCAATGCGGAGATAGACAGGGCGGTGATCAATGTCCTCAGAAATTCATGCAAAGATTTCGAAATACTTGACTTTATCCCCTTCGGCTATGACGAGCGTCAATACTGCTCTCCAGGGTTCAACCTGCCCGTCGGCTGCCTCATGAGGACGCCCCATGGCCGCTATCCGGAATACCATACGTCTGCAGATAATCTCGGTTTTGTCCGGCCTGAATACCTTTCTGACTCATTCTCAAGGCTCCTCTCCATTGTGAACATTCTCGAAAACAATAATAAATATATCAGTCTGAATCCAAAATGCGAACCGCAATTGGGCAAGAGAGGCCTGTACCAGGC
>DASRZP010000068.1 GCA_035686305.1 Thermodesulfovibrionales bacterium
GAGCAGAATCCGGTACGGGCAAAGATGGTAAAGAGGGCGGAGGATTATCCGTTGTCAAGTGCAAGGGCGCATATAACAGGCAAAAGGGACGAGATATTGGGAGAAGAACTCTTTGAGGAGGGGCAGAGAAGAGATTATCGAAAAATGCTGTGTACGAGACTTCCTGAAGAAGTGGTGCAGGGAATCAGATATTCAACGAAAACTGGCAGGCCCTATGGTCTAAGAACGTTCATAGAAACTATGGAGAAGAAACTTCAGAAGAGGTTTATTCTAAGGTCGCCGGGAAGACCGAAGAAAGGAAAAGGGAAATAGAGGATGTGTCCCCAATTAGCCGGAGAATAAATGAGACTCGAAGATTATCCTAATTTAATGATCGTTAAGAAACTCCTGGCACCCCTTGACTTATCAACTAAGAAACTTCAGGAGATTTCTGCTCACGTCGAAGATCTAAAACATGAAGTAATAGCCCACGGGCTCTTCGTCATGGCAGTTTCTTCAGTTGAGGTTATGCTCTCTGATGTTTTGGAGTATCTTCTCGTAAGTTTCCCTATGAAATTACCGAATAATGATTTTAAGTTTGAAAAAGATATCTTCTTTGAGAATTATTTCGCACTGTTAAGAAAAGCTGCTGAGGCCCACATAATAGGGCTTTCATATAAATCATTTGATGATTATTTCAAAAGAGCATTAGATCATTTTTCGATAGACTGGGCCGATTATTTCGACACAATAGGAAATGATATAAAAGAGATTCGAGCTACACGAAATTTACTTCTTCACAATAATTTGATAGTGAACGACCAATATCGTGCCACTGCGGGACCACAAATGCGTGAAGACTTTGGTAGTCGCATAGAAGTTGACAAGGCTTATTTAAAAAAGACGGTAGAGATTCTCCTGAGTTTTGAAGACCAACTTAGGCTAAAACTTGCGGACAAATATAAGAATTACACTAAAATTAATGCGAATAAAAGGCTATGGAGCTTCCTCTTCACGTCACCAGTAATGCCATATGATGATTTCTGGCGCTATGATGAAAAGACCGACACCATCTATGCGCTCAAAAAAGGGAAGTACGAAAATAATTTGTCTAACTCCGAGACATTGCTCCTTTCACTATGGCGCACTCAGTTCAACGAATTCTGCAAGCGCAACAAGCACATGACGCGCTTTAACATGGTTCACTTCGACTCTCGCTATCAAGAGAAAATATTATTCTTTTTATCTATAGCTGCCGATTTTCCATTTGAATGATAACTGTAGAAAACTACGAAAGTTGCGCCCAATGAATAAGAAAGAGATTCTGAAAACCTTGGACAATTTTAAAGGCGATGACACAAAGGCTAATCTGATCAGACATATAAAGAAAATGATCGAAATGATGAGCCAACTGAATGACGACTTGCAGGAGGCTGGTGAACTATTTCGATTTACCACCTATGAATTTGCCGCTAGAACATGCATAAGGACATTATTCTCTGAATTGGAAGCAAAGATGTTTCTATTTCATGAACTACTACTACATACGCGTCAATTATCTAAGCATGACTTGTCGCCCGAAGAAATTCTCTTGCTTCAGGAAAGGTCTTGCAGTATCGGTAGTAATGGCAAGATAACAACATCTCAAAAGTTTATTCCGTTTAAGAACAATTTATTGTTTACACTTGAGCTTGCAGCTCGATTTTTCAATGAAAATGTATTCCGTGACGCAAACGACCCAAAATGGAATGATGTTCTTACGCTGATCGAAATAAGAAACCGCATAACACATCCCAAAAAGATGGATGATCTCAGAATTACACAGAACGAAGTAAAAGTATTCCATAATGCCCAGGACTGGCTACGAAAGGCCTTTCAAAGCATGTTAATCGATCCTGATTTATTGGAAGCTCTTTCTAAAGCAGCTCGCTCGGCCAAGGGCGAGCGCAAACCCAAAAGAAGCATTCCGCCCAAAAAAGGTGTGAAGAAAAAACAATAATTTCACGTAAGAAAAGAAAAGGTGCCGAACAAAATGCTCAACCAGACTCGCAATAAACGCCGTTTGGTTTTCATTCTTGGCATATACGTTCGCTGGTTAGCACGGTCGTTCTTCCCCTCGCTTCGCTCGGGGAAGAAGAAAGAAATCTGTACACAGGAGGTCAATGATGAATACAGAGTACACGGCAATAATAAAGCAATCAGGCGAGTGGTGGATTGGGTGGATAGAGGAAATTCCAGGAGTTAACTGTCAAGAAAGAACGCGGGAAGAGTTAATTGAGAGCCTTCGGCTTACTTTAAAAGAGGCTCTCGACTTTAATCGCCAAGAAGCTCTCTCCGCTGTTGGAACAGGATATACTGAAGAAAAAATTGCTATATGAAACGAAATGACCTGCTGAAATATTTGCGGTCACAGGGCTGCGAATTTATCAGAGAGGGCAGCCGTCATTCTTGGTGGGGGAATCCGAGTCAAAATAGAAGGTCATCTATTCCGAGACATAATGAAATTGATGATCACCTTGTGCGGAAAATCTGCAAAGATCTCGGAATAACACAAATAAAATAAGCCACCACAATTTGCTCCAGGCGACGCGGGATTAGAGGCTTTTCTTAGTTCCGGCCTTCGTGCCCCGTGCCCCTGAGAATGGTCGTTTTAATTACAAACACCGATGAGAGTTTGAGGGAATGTGGAATTCACTATTGGTCATTTTATATATATTTCCGGTCTTCTGGTGATTTTTGTAATGGCGCTCTCTTTCCTGTTCTGCAAGAAAGTTGATATGTTTTTTGAAGGCCGATACTCCAATCCTTCTAAGGCGAGGCTCTTTTTGGGCATTCTCTGTTTTCTCGTTTTCTTGTATGGTGCATTCGCACTACTTTTTCATTGGACGAACGTTACACCGAGAGGAAGAATAACGTTTTGATTTAAGCGAGCAGGCAGTTCATGAATACTTATGGAATAGGCGGAAAAATTCTAGCCCTTCTGTAGTTCTCCTATGACACTGAAACCATTCACTTGTTCTTCCATGTCCCACCTAACCAGTGCCTGATCGAAGGCGGTCCTTGAGTAACGCGAATATTGCTTTGATGGGGTTGTTCTGCTATTATTAGATGGTCTTTTCTTGTCGGCTCCGGCCCGGAGCTGTAGGAAGACACGGCGCCAAGACCGCAACCGATATCATAAAACAAAGACAGCAGCGCCCATTCGGTGAGGAGCAATTCCGGATACGCTCAGGAGGATAGAGGCGATGAACAGATTATCATCTCCGGGGGCCCGCTTCCGGGCTGCAATGAAAGAAGAGAAGCCTCTTCAGGTGGTGGGGGCTATCAATGCCTACGCCGCGCGTCTGGCCGAGCGCGTGGGCTTCAAGGCCCTCTACATTTCCGGAGGCGGTGTCGCAGCCAGTTCCTGGAGCATCCCCGACCTCGGCATCACCACCATGGACGATGTGCTCACCGATCTCAGGCGTGTCACCGATATCACTGAACTGCCCGTCCTCGTTGACATCGACACGGGATGGGGCGGCGCATTCAATATCGGCCGTACGATCAAATCCATGATCAAGTTCGGTGCCGCAGCAGTGCATATCGAGGACCAGGTTCAGGCGAAGCGGTGCGGCCACCGTCCCGGCAAAGCCATCGTAAGCAAAGACGAGATGGTCGACCGTATCAAGGCGTCTGTCGACGCCAGAACCGACTCTGACTTCGTTATCATGGCGAGAACCGATGCCCTCGCCGTAGAGGGTCTCGAGGCGGCCATCGATCGAGCCCGTGCTTTTGTGGAGGCGGGGGCTGACATGATCTTTCCGGAGGCCATGACTGACCTCGACATGTACAGGAAATTCGCTAGGGCGGTAAAGGTCCCGATTCTCGCCAACATCACCGAGTTCGGCGCCACCCCCCTTTATACCGTGGAAGAACTCCGTGAGGCTGAGGTCGCCCTTGTCCTTTATCCCCTTTCCGCCTTCCGCGCCATGAGCAAGGCCGCCCTTGCCGTTTACAACGCTATCCGCAAGGAGGGAAGTCAGAAGAGCGTCCTTAACCTCATGCAGACCCGTGCGGAGCTCTATGATTATCTCGATTACCACGCTTTCGAACAGAAGCTTGATACCATGTTTTCGAAGGAGGAAGAATCATGAGTAATGAGAAAGAAGTCATCACTCAAAAGGTAAAGAAATCCGTCGCCCTCTCCGGCGTCATAGCCGGAAACTCGGCTGTCTGCACGGTGGGCCGTACCGGAAATGACCTGCATTACCGTGGCTATGACATCCAGGAACTTGCGAAAGAATCCACCTTTGAAGAAGTCTCCTATCTGCTCATTCATGACGAACTCCCCAACGAATCCGAATTGAAGGATTACCGGAAGAAGCTCAAATACCTGCGGGGACTGCCTGCCGAAGTGAAGGCGGTACTGGAACACATCCCTGCTGCAGCTCATCCCATGGATGTAATGCGTACCGGTTGCTCAGCCCTCGGCACCGTGCTCCCTGAAAAGGACGACCAGAACCCTCAGGCTGCAAGAGACATCCTGGACAGACTCATAGCGTCTTTCGGTTCCATGCTCGTTTACTGGTGGCATTACAGTCATAATGGAAGGAGGATCGAGGTCGAAACAGACGACGAGACCGTTGCAGGCCACTTCCTGCACCTTCTCCACGGCAGGAAGCCATCGGCCCTCCATGAAAAATCTCTCGACCAGTCTCTCATCCTCTATGCTGAACACGAGTTTACGGCATCCACCTTTTGCGCCCGCGTGATCGTGGGGACGCTCTCCGACGTGTACTCGGCCATTACGGGCGCCATTGGCGCCCTTCGGGGGCCGAAACACGGCGGTGCGAACGAAGTGGCCCATGAAATCCAGAGACGGTACAGGAATCCCGACGAGGCCGAGGCGGACATTGTCGCCAGGGTCGCCAACAAACAGATCATCATCGGTTTCGGCCATCCGGTTTACACGGTCTCCGATCCCAGGAACCCGATCATCAAAGAGATCGCGAAGAAGCTCTGCAGTGACGGAGACAATATGAATCTCTTCAATGTCGCCGACCGCATTGAGGCGGTCATGAAAAGGGAGAAGAATATGTTCTCCAACCTTGACTGGTATTCTGCCGTCTCCTATCACATGATGGGCGTGCCCACTCCCGTGTTTACACCGCTCTTCGTGATATCGCGGACCACAGGCTGGGGAGCCCACATCATCGAGCAGCGTCTCGACAACAAGATCATCCGGCCGTCGGCAAACTACATCGGGCCCGAAGACCGAAAGTATGTGCCTTTGAAAGACCGGAAGTAAGCTTCGACAGAAAAAGGAAAGGTGAGGTGCCCGGATGAGTTCATATATCTCCAATGTCAGGCCTGAACCGGACAAGGTCCTGGTCGACATCGCCAATTATGTCTGTAACTATGAAATAAAGTCAGATGAGGCCTTTGATACTGCGCGCTCCTGTCTTATCGATACCCTTGGTTGCGGACTTGAGGCCTTAGGTTATCCGGCCTGTACAAAGCTCCTGGGACCTATCGTTATCGGCACTGTCGTACCCAACGGCTCAAAGGTTCCGGGCACGCAATTTCAGCTTGACCCGGTGCAGGCGGCCTTCAATATCGGGACGATGATCCGATGGCTCGACTTCAACGATACCTGGCTCGCTGCAGAATGGGGCCACCCCTCTGACAACCTGGGAGGAATCCTCGCTGTGGCGGATTATCTCTCCCGCAAGGCGCTGGCAGAGAATAAAAAGCCGATGGTGATGAGAGAAGTTCTGACCGCCATGATCAAGGCCCACGAGATCCAGGGTGTCCTAGCCCTGGAGAATTCCTTTAACCGCGTCGGCCTCGACCACGTCGTCCTCGTGAAGGTGGCCACAACCGCCGTCGTGACCAGGATGCTGGGCGGCACAAAGGATGAAGTCATCAACGCGCTCTCCAACGCCTGGGTGGACGGCCAGTCTCTCAGGACTTACCGTCATGCCCCCAACACGGGCTCCAGGAAATCCTGGGCAGCTGGCGATGCAACAGCGCGCGGCGTGAGGCTCGCACTCATGGCCCTGAAAGGCGAGATGGGCTATCCCTCTGCCCTGACTGCCAAAGTTTGGGGCTTTTACGATGTCCTCTTCAAGGGCAATGAATTTAAATTCCAGAGGCCCTACGGCTCTTACGTCATGGAGCACGTGCTCTTCAAGATCTCCTTCCCCGCAGAGTTCCACTCCCAGACTGCGGTGGAATGCGCTATGGCCCTCCACGCCAAACTCAGGGATATGGGCAGGAGAGCCGATGATATCAAGAGGATCATGATTCGCACCCACGAAGCTGCGATCCGCATCATCGATAAGAAGGGGCCGCTCTATAATCCCGCGGACCGTGACCACTGCATCCAGTATATGGTTGCCGTGCCGCTCATCTTCGGTCGCCTTACCGCCGCTGATTACGAGGACAATGTGGCTTCCGACCCGGGCATTGATCTCCTGCGGGAGAAGATTATATGCGTGGAAGATCCGCAATTCACCAGGGACTACCATGACCCTGAGAAGCGATCCATCGCCAACGCCCTTTCCGTGGAACTGGTGGACGGGACGAAACTGCCGGAAGTGGTCGTGGAATACCCTATCGGCCACCGCCGCCGCCGCAAGGAGGGGATTCCCGTGCTTGTCGAGAAGTTCAAGACCAACCTTGCCCGCCGCCTCCCTGCAAAGCAGCAAAAGGCGATCCTCGACGTAGCTCTGGATCAGGCCAGACTGGAAGCGATGCCCGTGCATGAATTTGTTGACATGTTCGTGATCTGACCGAATCATGAGCCATAACCTCTTCAATACTCTTCGTGAATTTGATCCGGGAAATGGAAAGAAGGGGAGACTCTATTCCCTTCC
The DNA here is from genome assembly GCA_035686305.1 of Thermodesulfovibrionales bacterium. Lineage (NCBI taxonomy): Bacteria > Pseudomonadati > Nitrospirota > Thermodesulfovibrionia > Thermodesulfovibrionales > Thermodesulfovibrionales bacterium. The sequence goes on from DASRZP010000068.1 coordinate 6,840, forward strand.
TGCTCTGGAACGGGCGGGGTTTGGCAGGATCTCCCGTCTGCCGGTCTCGATCCGCGTCGTCCTCGAATCGGTCTTGCGTAATTACGACGGGAAAAAGATTACCGAAGATCATGTGAGTCAGCTTGCCCGTTGGAGTCCCGGCGCAACCCGCGTTGATGAGATCCCTTTCGTTGTGGCAAGGATCGTGCTGCAGGATTTTACCGGTGTCCCTCTCCTCTGTGACCTCGCTGCCATGAGGTCTGCGGCCCTCAAGATGGGCAAGGACCCAAAGATCATCGAGCCCCTCGTTCCCGTCGATCTCGTCGTGGATCACTCGGTGCAGATCGATTACTGTCGGGAGCCTGACGCCGTGCGAAAGAACATGGAGATCGAATTCAGACGCAACAAGGAACGGTACCAGTTCCTGAAGTGGGGCATGAACGCCTTCAATACCTTTAAGGTGATCCCGCCTGGCGTCGGCATTATCCATCAGGTCAACCTCGAATATCTGGCCCGCGGCGTGCATAATAAGGCAGGCCTCTACTATCCCGACACCCTTGTGGGCACCGACAGCCATACCACGATGATCAACGGCATCGGCGTTGTGGGTTGGGGCGTCGGCGGAATTGAGGCAGAGGCTGGAATGCTTGGTCAGCCCGTATATTTCCTGACGCCCGACGTTGTGGGAGTAAATCTCAAAGGCAACCTCAAAGAGGGTCTGACAGCAACAGACCTCGTTCTGACGATTACCGAAATACTGCGCAAGGAAAAGGTTGTCGGAACCTTTGTCGAGTTCTTTGGCGAGGGCGCTGCTTCTCTGGCACTGCCTGACAGGACGACAGTCGCCAACATGGCGCCCGAGTATGGGGCGACCATGGGCTTCTTCCCCGTCGATGATATCACCGTCGATTTCTTCCGTGGCAGCGGCCGCACCGGGGACGAGATTGCAGCATTTCAATCATACTTCCGGGCCCAGGGAATGTATGGCATGCCGAGGTCGGGCGAATTGGAGTACTCGAAAGTCATCGAGATTGACCTGTCAGAAATCAAAAGGTCTGTGGCCGGACCGAAACGGCCCCAGGACCGCATCGAACTTTCGAACCTGAGGGAGACCTTTTCTGACCTTTTTACCAGGTCCTTGTCCGAAAACGGCTTCGCCAGGAAGAGCGGTGACCTTGGGAAGCGCTTCAAGACAAGAGAGGGCGTTGATGTGGGATCGGGAGACGTGATCATCGCCGCAATAACCTCCTGCACGAATACCTCCAATCCTGCAGTTCTCCTTGGGGCCGGTCTGCTGGCAAAGAAGGCAGTGGAGAAAGGACTTGCGGTAAAAAGACATGTCAAGACATCCCTTGCGCCCGGATCTCGAGTTGTAACGGAGTACCTGAAGAAGGCCGGACTTTTGCCCTATCTCGAAGAGCTTGGTTTCTCCGTGGCTGCCTATGGCTGTACGACCTGTATCGGCAATGCAGGACCATTGCCCGATGACATTGAAGAGACGATTGTCCAGAACGACCTTGTCTGCGCCGCGGTCCTTTCAGGAAACCGCAACTTCGAGGCCCGTATCCATCCGAATCTCCACGCCAACTTCCTGATGAGTCCGCCCCTTGTCGTGGCCTTTGCCATCGCAGGAACGGTTCTCAGGAATATGGAAAGCGAGCCGTTGGGCAGAGGCAAGGACGGACAAGAGGTCTACCTCAGGGATATCTGGCCGGGGAGTTCCGAGATCGCCGAGGTGATGAAGTTCGCAACAGATCCTGAGACCTTCCGGCGTCTCTATTCAGACCTTACAAAGGACCATGTGTTGTGGAACAGCGTATCTTCGGTTTCAGGAGAGGTCTATGACTGGCCGAAATCCACTTATATTGCGGAACCGCCGTTCTTCCAGGGCTTTACCATGCAGGCTGGCCGGGTCAGCAAGATTTCCAATGCCCGTGCACTCGGTATCTTCGGTGATTCGGTGACCACTGATCACATCAGCCCTGCCGGCTCGATAAAGGAGACTTCCCCTGCAGGCAGGTATCTGATCGAAAACAATGTTCCCAAGGCCGACTTCCAGAGTTACGGCACCCGCCGGGGAAATCATCATGTCATGGTGCGCGGCACCTTTGCCAACGTCCGCATCAGGAACCTTATGATGCCGCCGAAGGCTGACGGGTCACGCATAGAAGGCGGCTTCACCATCTTCCAGCCCTCAGGGGAAGAGATGTCTATCTACGATGCCGCAGTGAGATACCTGGCGGAAGGTGTACCAACGGTCGTCTTTGGCGGCGAGGAATACGGCACCGGCTCTTCCCGCGACTGGGCAGCCAAGGGCACACAGCTCCTCGGTGTGAAGGCGGTGATCGCGAAGAGCTTTGAACGTATCCATCGCTCCAATCTTGTAGGCATGGGTGTTTTGCCGCTGCAGTTCAAAGGCAATGACACGGTCCAGACCCTCAATATCCGGGGCGACGAAGAGTTCGATATCCTTGTTCCCGAAGACCTGAGGCCACAGCAGGATATTCCCCTCGTGATCAGACGCAGGGACGGCGCGAGGGAGGAAGTGGGACTCCTTTCGCGGATCGATACCGCCATCGAGTTCGATTATTACCGGCATGGAGGGATCCTTCCTTACGTTCTTCGTGAGCTGATCGCAGAGGCCTGACCTTTCTCGGGGACCGGCCATCCATGAAGACAAAAAGGGACCACGGACGGTTCTCCATAACCATGGTACCCCTCTCTGACAACGTGTTCAGCAATCTTCCGGGTCCGAAGGTCCTAAATCTTTTCGAACATATCCTTTGACGCGCCACAGACGGGACAGGTCCAGTCATCGGGAAGATTTTCAAAGGATGTACCGGGAGCCACGCCTCCGTCGGGATCGCCGGCTTCAGGATCGTAGATATAACCGCAGACAACGCATTTCCATTTTTGCATTTTATGAGACCTCCGTTAGTCGAGTATTATGATGGCATCATTGTACCCTATTGCCTGAGACTTCCGCCAGAAAAAATGGCTCCTTTTTGCCGGCACAACAATATCTGATATAATGCATACATGCAAAAGGCTTGGAGAAAGAGGAAGAGGTTATCTCTTTCCGGCAGGTTCACCATGGTGGCCCCGAAGCCACTCACGATCACCGATTTCTTTGTCGGATCTGACAATGGTCATCCTCGTCACGAACGATGACGGAGTGCATTCGCCCGGCTTGATCGCGCTTTTTAAGGCGATGAAGGAACTCGGAGATGCCTATGTTGTTGCGCCTGACAGGGAAAGAAGCGCTGTCGGCCATGCCCTGACCCTTCACAGGCCCCTCAGGGTGGATGAGTTGAGGGAGCATGTCTACGCGATAAACGGCACTCCCACCGATGCTGTCGTGATCGGCGCAAGCAAGGTCCTTCCCCGGAAGCCCGATCTCGTCGTCTCCGGCATCAACAGGGGCGGAAACCTCGGAGACGATATTACCTATTCCGGAACGGTCTCTGCTGCAATAGAAGGGACGATCATGAGTATTCCGTCCTTTGCCGTTTCTCTGCACGGAGACAGGAACTTTCACTTTGACACGGCTGCAACGTACGCACTCAAGGTTGCGAGGTATATCATGGAGAGACACCTCCCTTACGACACGTTCCTCAATGTGAATGTGCCGAATCTCCAGAGAGGACTGGTAAAGGGGATAAAGCTCACGAGGCAGGGGAAGCGCATCTATGACAACTCGATTCAGGATGTCATCTCTCCGAGGGGCGAACAGCACTTCTGGATCGGCGGGGGTGTGCTGTACTGGGAGCACGGTGAAGACACTGACATCAATGCCGTTGAGGAAGGGTATGTTTCCGTTACCCCGGTGCACCTCGATTTCACGAATTATACCGCATTGAACCTTATGAAAGAACAGGCAGAATTTCATGAGGACGGCCCATGAAAAAGTATGATGTTATCATCGTCGGCGCAGGTCCTGCCGGCATATTCGCCGCCCTCGAGTTCACGGAGGGAAGGGGGGGCCTTCGGATTCTCATGGTCGAAAAGGGCAAAGACCTGGACGAGAGGCTCTGTCCCATGAAGGTAAGGGATATATCCTGCAACGAGTGTCCTGAGTGCGAGCTCTTGAGCGGTTGGGGAGGGGCGGGCGCATTCAGCGATGGCAAGCTGACCCTTTCATCGGAGGTAGGAGGGTATCTTACCCGATATATCGATCGGTACAGACTCCAGGCTCTGATAGATTACGTTGACGGGATTTACGTCCGCTTTGGCGCGCCGGCAGAGACCTATGGCGGCAGTGTCGATGCTGTGAAGGAACTGGAAAGGCTTGCGTCGAAGAACGACCTTATCCTTGTTCCTTCGAGGGTGAGACACATCGGGACAGAATGGTGCAGCGGCCTCCTGAGAAGGATGAGAGATACCCTCCGGGGAAGCGTTGATGTTGTCTTTGAGTCCGGCGCTGAGAAGATACTCGTCGATGATGGTCGGCCGGTGCGGAGAGTCAGGGGTGTTCGTCTCAGAGGCGGCGAAGAGGTCTTCGCTGATTTTGTGATACTCGCACCCGGAAGAGAAGGTTCACGATGGCTTGAACGCGAGGTCAGGGGCCTTCACCTGACACTTCTCCAGAATCCCGTGGACATCGGTGTGAGGGTTGAGATCCCTGCGTCGATCATGGAGCATCTCACCTCGGTAACCTACGAACCGAAGCTCGTGTTTTATTCGAAAAAGTTTGATGACAAGGTCAGGACCTTCTGCGTCAATCCTTACGGCGAAGTTGTGAAGGAACATCTCAAGGGGATTTGGACCGTGAACGGCCACAGTTACGCGGAAAGGAAGACAAACAACACGAACTTTGCGCTGCTCGTAAGCACGGTTTTTACGGAGCCCTTTAACGAACCGATTTCTTACGGGAGGTACATCGCGAGACTCGCAAATTTTCTCGGACAGGGCGTCATCGTCCAGAGGCTCGGTGATTTTCACTCGGGGAGGAGGTCGACGCCTGAAAGGATCGCAAAGGGCATTGTCCAGCCGACCCTCAAGGATGCTACGCCCGGTGATCTGAGCTTTGTCATTCCCTACCGCTACCTATCGGACATCATTGAGATGATCGAGGCCCTTGACAGCATAGCACCGGGAGTGAATTCGCGGCATACCCTTCTCTATGGCCTGGAGGTGAAGTTCTATTCCATGCAGCTGAAGTTGGACAATAACCTCGAGACCGAGATCGCGAATCTCTTTGCCATCGGTGACGGGGCAGGGGTGAGCAGGGGGCTTGTACAGGCGTCTGTCTCCGGGGTGGTTGCGGCACAGGAGATCATGAGAAGGGTAACGTGAGGGATAACAGGCAGGAGGACTACCAGAAGCTCAGGGACATGATGGTGGAGACGCAACTTGTTCCGCGCGGTATCAGGGACAGTCGCGTTCTCAAGGCCATGCGGAAGATCCCCAGACACCTCTTTATGAGTGAAGATATGTGGTACAGGGCCTACGAAGACATGGCCCTTCCTATCGGCGAGGAACAGACCATATCACAGCCTTATATGGTCGGGGTCATGACGGAGCTCCTTGACCTCAGGGGCGATGAAAGGGTCCTCGAGATAGGAACGGGCTCCGGTTATCAGGCCGCAATTCTCGCTGAACTGTCGCGGGAAGTCTACACGATCGAAAGGATGAAGACGTTATCGGAGAGGGCCGGCGCAGCCCTCAGAGACCTCGGTTATCAGAACGTACATCTGAAGGTCGGAGACGGGACGTTGGGATGGCCTGAAGCGGCCCCTTTTGAGAGGGTCCTCATTACGGCAGCAGCTCCCGAAATCCCCCAACCCCTCGTTGAGCAGCTTGCAGAAGGCGGGATAATCCTGGCGCCCGTCGGAGACAGATTTTCACAGCAGCTTGAGAAGACGGTAAAGGAGAAGGGAAGACTAT
>DASRZP010000069.1 GCA_035686305.1 Thermodesulfovibrionales bacterium
CAAAATAATATTTACAGATGTGCTCCCTATTATTGGTCATGCCCGAGATCCTTAGTCGGGCATCCATTCTGTTCAAAGTGGATTCCCGCCTTCGCGGGAATGACGGCCAAGAATGTGCAGACTATTATGAGACCATTAATAAGTTTGGATGACTCGATTTGTTAACGATATCTATCTATGGTCTTGCCTCCGCCTATCCAGATAATCAGCCAGTTAACATCCAGAGGATTTTCTAAAAGATGTCGACACATTCTTTCCATCTCTTACTTTGTATTTTACTCTCACGTCATCATCAACCTTGATACGCTGTTTTCTGAATTTATCAAGGGTAGCGTTGTCTTCCACGGTAATCGCCACATCCTTGCCTTCATTCGTCGTGACAATTATCGTATTCGTAGTGAGATCTATCCCTTTAACGGTCCCCGTTATGGTTATGACGTCCTCCGCCATTGCGATAGAGGGTACGATCGCAACCAGAAACAGTGTTACGGCTATCATGACAAATCGTGATGTCGCCATTATGTCCTCCTATCCGGAATAGTTAATGAACAACCTTGCCGCTCTTATAATCGTTTTCAAGCTTATCGTAAAGCTTGCGAGCGGTAATCTCAGGCAAAGAAAAATCGCCTTTCAAGGTCCATTTGCCCGCAAAGGGCTCAAGGCCTCTGGGCATACTGCCTCCGTCAGGCCCTTTGAAGTCAATAAGGCGAAGTCCTTCCCGATCCGCGACAATTGTATATTCACCATCCTCAACATCTTTATACGTGTCCCCTTCCGCCTCGTACCTCGTACGAATCCTCTGTGAGCGAGAGGCGTGGCAGCTCTCACATGTCCTCGATCTGCCTACCCCATGAGCGACCCTGTCGACGTTGAGCCATACCATCGTATCATGGTCCTTGTCATCCACGTTGCGCACGAGTCCTGTGACGGCATAAGAGTCATGAGAAAAATACTCCCTGCTTATTTCGGAATCAGGCCTGTCTCTAAAGAGCAACTTCCTTGACAATACAACGTCGTCAGCTTTTACGTTCCCTGAGATATGCGGCACAACGTGTACGGGTATCCATATACCTTTTGGATTCCTTATGAGAAGGGGGGACACTGCATCAACAAAATACCCCTGGAGTCTGGTGAGCGGGTTTTCCTCTCGGACTGTCCAGAAATTAAACGCGTAGCCTCCTATCAGGGCTACATGACAAGAAGTGCAATCGACCCTTCTGTGCGTGCCCTTCTCGTGTTCTGAGGCCTCTTTGCTGTGACATCGAGCACAATCGACGTCCCTCCGCAGATCAGCATGAAATCCCGTCTCCCTGTTAGGCTCATGGCAATCCACACACATCAGATTCCTCTGCATATGTATGTCCATCTTATCCTTTAGAACCTCTTTGCCATTTGTGCTTGCCTGTGTAAAGTCTGCCCTCATATAGCCGTCGCCGCGTCTCCTTTCAAGGGGCCCGGCGTGGCAGCTGAAAGATTTTCCCCCACCATAACAGGCGAGCACAGTCGGCTTTTTCGAGAAGGAATGAAGGCCGCTTCCGCTCTCCATGCCACTCTGTTTCTGAGGGTTAAAATGGCAGTCAAGGCATCCGACATGGCATTGATTACAGGTTCTCTGAGCATTATATGCAATCTTCTGAGTGATGGGCATGGAAGTGTGGCTGTTAAAGGTCTTGAGGTTTTCGTCCGTAAATGCATCCTGACCGGGTTGAGCGAGGGACCCCACCCATAACCCGCAGCTCTGGGGCCCCGTTTTTCCGGTCCATGTCACGTATTGATCTTGGGTATGGGTTTTTACCCCTCCCCCCATCGAGCTTTTGAGGTAGCTCTTGACTATGTCGGCATGACACCGGCCGCATGTCTTTTCAGCGATGAGCGGATTAAATGCGAGTGTCTCAGGATTTCTATCATGGTAGATCAGCAGCTTGAAGTCTCGGTTGTCTCTGAGTTGCCCTTTGATCTTCAATTTTGGCATGAGCTGCGTCGCCATTTTTCCGCCCCTTGGTTCGGTAGTTGGCCACTCCTTGAGATTCTCCTTGGTGAGATCTGACCGTGTGAAAGCATTCCACTTCGTATCGATAATCCTGGCAGAGAGGAGGCCCTTGTGGGCCTCTTCACGGGTTGGTGACGAAGGATTACCCAAATGACAGTCACCGCAGGACGCCGACATTCTTGTTTGCGCCTTAATCTCTGCAGGAGTTATGACGAACTGAGGAGCCCCGAGTTCCCTCATCCTTTCGATGTTCCCATGACAATTGACACACTCCTCGCCGGCATATAAATGAGAGGCACCTGCCGTATAGACACAGATGACAAAGAGAAAGATTCTTCCTCCCAGCATAGCTAACGCACAGGACAAAAAACGGTCAACCGCTTTAAGGAACAAACGACGAAACTCTAAAGCAACCCTTGTTTCCATTATTCCTCTGTTCAATACAAAGAGTTATCATGACTATCTCGATTCGTCTCCTTTTATCATAATTATACATTAGACACGATCAAACACTTTCGGATAATCTTTCGAAACCGCCTTCCTCCCTCCCTCACGAAAATGTGGATGTTCATTCTCGGGGGCTTTTGACCGTCTTTGCCTTTATTTTTGCAGTCTTCCTCAATATTTTCTTTTCTCTCTGTTGGTGATAATATAGGGCAGTATGTCTTTGAAGAAGAAGATCATCCTCAGCTTCCTTTTAGGCGCATGTATGACCGCCCTGCTTTCGGTCTTCCTTTATCTCAATTTCGTCGAGATAAGGAAGGAGACGACCTTTCTTGAGCTCACCGATACAATACGGAGTAAGTCTCTCCAGCTCAGGAGGCACGAGAAGAATTACTTCCTTTATGCACCTGAGAAAGCAACGGACGAGTCAAAGGCGATCTATACCTATCTCAATGAACTCGTTGACATACTCGGTGGCATGGCACCTCCTAAGACCGAGCGGACAGCCTCCTTGAAAAACCTGATAGGGGAATACCGCAGTCAGTTCAGCGCGATAGAGAGATTGGTCAATACGGTATCCGATGAATCGGGGAGACTGAAAGGGTCTTCCCCTGCCTACATGAAGGTGAGCCGTCTCGTCGAGTCGAATTTTCTCGATAAACCCCTTGAAGACGTGTACTATCTCCAGGATGTCTTTTCTTTTCAATCGGATCATGAATTCATCTCCTCCTTGAAGGAACTCGATATCGAGATAAATTCTCTCAGGAAGACCGGCGAGAATATCCTGACGGTCTCGAAAGAACTCGATAAGACCGCCAGGGATAATGTCGATCGTTTTATCAGGATGTCGGGCATCGCCATACTCATTTTTTTCCCTCTCTTCGGCATCATCAGCTTCGGGACCATCCTCTTTATCATCAGCAACGTCGTCAGGCGATTGCAGTTGTTGACCGATGTCGTTGAAAAGACAGGTCATGGCGATTTCGCGCCTATGCCATCTTCGGGGATACGGTGGAATACAAAGGACGAGGTCGGAACGCTCATACAGAAATTCAATACCATGGAGGAGCAGCTCGCCCAGAGGGAAAGAGAGCTCCTCCAGTCCAAGAAACTCGCTGCCATCGGTACGCTCGCCTCGGGAGTTGCCCATGAACTCAATAACCCCCTGAACAACATCTATCTTTCCGCCCAGGTCCTTCGGAAGGAGGCGGGAGGGGCCTTTTCACCCTTTCTAAACGAGACGATCAACGATATTGTAAGCCAGTCGCTGCGGGTCAAAAGGATCGTGGGCGATCTCCTTGAATACGCACGGGGGAAGGAGCTCAGGGTCTCGAGATTTGAACTTGTTGACATGATCAGGAACGTCTTCGAAAAACTCAAGGTCACAGTAAATATGTCGGACATCTCCTTCACGCTGAAGAGCACGAGGGAAGAAGTCTTCATGAAGGCCGACGAGGAGCAGATCAGGAGGGTATTCATAAATCTCTTTACCAATGCCGTCGAAGCCATGAACGGCCGGGGCAGCATATCCGTGGCTCTATCGGACGAAAACCGCCATGTCAAAATCAGGGTGTCCGACGCCGGGAGGGGCATAGGTCCCCAGGATCTGGAGAAGATCTTCGAACCCTTCTTCACGACGAAGGACAAGGGCACGGGATTGGGCCTGGCGATTGTATTTAACATCGTAAAGAGGCATAACGGAGAGATTCGCGTGGAGAGCGAAAGAGAGAAGGGTACGACATTTTCTATCGTATTGCCAAAGGGAGACTAGGGCTATGGCGCTGAGGATTCTCGTAGCGGAGGATGAAGAGATAACCCTGAAACACCTTCTTTACGCGCTCCAAAGGGAAGGGCATGAGACTGTCGGCGCAAGGGACGGCCGGGAGGCCTTAGATAGGATATCAGAGAATCATTTCGATCTTCTCATTTCCGACATAAAGATGCCCGGCATGAGCGGCATCGAGCTCCTTGAAAAAACAAAAGAGATGAACCCCGATATGGAGGCCATGATCATAACGGGATATGGGACTGTCAGTTCAGCAGTCGATGCCATGAAGAGGGGCGCCTATGATTACATAACAAAACCCTTTGACCTGGATGAACTGGTACTTAAGGTGAAGAAGATCGCTGAAAAGAAGCAGCTGAGAAAGGAGAATATCGCCTTAAGGACGTTCCTCGGCATGGACAAAAAGGTCTCCATTATCGCGAAGAGCAAGAGCATGGTGGAGATACTGAACCTCATCGAGAGCATCACGGATTCGGATTGCAATATCCTCCTCACCGGAGAGACGGGTGTCGGGAAGAGTCTCCTCGCCAAGATCGTCCATTTCACGAGCAAGAGACAGAACATGCCCTTTCTCTCCATTAATTGCGCAACCTTCACAGAGGAACTCCTTGCAAGCGAATTGTTCGGCCACGAAAGAGGGGCCTTCACAGGAGCGGTCAGGACCAAGCAGGGTCTCATCGAGATAGCCGACACCGGGACCCTCTTCATGGACGAAATTGCTGAACTCTCCCCGAATCTCCAGGCAAAACTGCTCAAGGTCATCGAAGAGGGAGAGTTCTTCAGGGTAGGAGGGACACGACCCATCAAGGTTGACGTGAGATTTATTGCCGCCACGAACCAGAACGTGAAGGCCGCCATCGCTGAAGGCAGATTCAGAGAGGACCTCTATTACCGGCTGAACGTCATGGAAATATTCATTCCGCCTTTGCGGGATCGCAGGGATGATATAGAGCCTCTCAGCGAATACTTCCTCAAGAAACATCTCGCAGACACGTCGAAAAAGATCAGCGGCTTTGAGAAAGAGTCGATGCGGGTACTAAAGGGTTACAGTTTCCCCGGAAACGTCAGGGAACTGGAAAACATTATCGAAAGGGCGGTGATCCTCGAGAAGGGCCCTCTCATCACGCCAAAGAGTCTGCCCGAGACGATCAAGATGTTCCAGATCGAGACTATCGAACCCGACAGGATCAAGACCATTGACGAACTCAACAAAGAATATGCGGAGAAGGTCCTCGATCTCGTGGGGGGCAACAAGTCCAAGGCGGCAGAGGTTCTGGGGATATCAAGGACGAGCCTCTGGAGGATCCTCAAGGAAGAGGAATGAAACCATCTCTCTTGCATGAGACCCTATGAATTTCAGGATCATTATCGCTGAAGACGAAGACATTACCCGGAAACAGCTCCTCCATGCGCTGAAGAGAGAAGGCTATGACGCTGTGGGCGCCAGGAACGGTCCGGAGGCATTAGGCCTGATGGAACGCGAACATTTTGATCTCCTCGTAACCGATGTCAGGATGCCGGGTATGAACGGTATCGAGCTCCTCGAAAAGGTGAAGGAGAGAGACCCCCGTGTCGAGGTGCTTGTTGTTACGGGCTTCGCCAGTGTCGATTCGGCAGTGGAAGCGATGAAGAAGGGGGCCTATGAATATATAACAAAACCATTCAACCTCGATGAACTCATCATGAAGATCAAGAATATCCATGAGCGGAAGCTCTTGAAGAAAGAGAATCTTGCCTTAAGGACCTTTTTTGGAATGTCCAAGGGTGTCTCGATCATCGCACGAAGCGAGAGCATGAAGAGGATTATGGCTACCGTAGAGGAGATCAAGGATTCGGATTCTCCTGTCCTCCTTACCGGTGAAAAGGGTGTGGGGAAGAGCATCATAGCAAAGATCATACACTTTACGAGCAGAAGAGAGAGTATGCCCTTCCTTTCCCTCAATTGCTCGACGATGACCGAAGATCTTCTCTCTGCAGAGCTCTTTGGATACGAGCGGACGTCGGCTTCAGGCGCAACGCGGACAAAGAAGGGGCTTATGGAGGTGGCCGATGGCGGCACGCTCTTCGTCGATGCCGTTGGCGACCTTCCCTCCCCTCTCCAGGCGAAACTGCTCAACGTCGCAGAAGACGGCCGGTTCTCTATGGAAGGAAGGCTAAGGCCTGTTGAGATTAATGTCAGGCTCCTTTCCGCCTGGGACCAGGACATGAGGGAGCTCATTCGGGAAGGCAGATTCATGGAAGACCTTTACTTCAGACTGAAGGGTGTTGAGATCACCGTCCCTCCCCTGAGAGAGCGGAGGGAGGATATTGAGCCGCTCTGCACCTTTTTTCTCCAGAAGTATCGATCGAACTCAGGAGGCATGATTAATGGTTTCACCGAAGAGGCGACGGGGGTATTGGAAAACTATAGTTATCCCGGAAATGTCAGAGAGCTCGAAAACATTATAGAGAGAGCGGCGATCCTCGAAAAGGGTCCTCTCATTACGCCTGAGAGCCTGCCCACGATCATAACGAAGTACAGGATCGAGACCTACCAGACTGAACAGATAAAGACGATCGACGAAGTATCGAGGGATTACGCATCAAAGGTGCTTGATCTTGTCGAAGGGGACAAGGCCGAGGCTGCGAGACTTTTGGGCATCCCCGAGATCAGCCTTTGGAAACTCTTGAAAAGGAGATAGGTCTTCACGGAGATCTTATGAAAGAGTTTAGACGTCTCATATTCCTCCTGGGCGCCCTGCTTTTTTTTCAGGCCTGCCAGCCTGACATGGATAAGAAGGCCTTTGAAAGGTTGGAACAGACTGCAGTTTCACTCAACGCTTCTCTCCATGCAGGCATGACATACGATCAGTTCGAGGAGGGTCTTCACCGGTTCTCTGCGGAAATAACGACGATCGAAAACAGGGCGAAATCAAGGAAGGACAGAGAGATGGTGAAGGCCTTTGCCGATCTCCTCACGATCTACCGGGACGGTCTGACACTCTGGAGATATAAACTGGAGTTTACTCCCTTTGATTTCGTGCCGAAAGGTCGCATATACGTGGGGCAGGACGTTGAACC
>DASRZP010000070.1 GCA_035686305.1 Thermodesulfovibrionales bacterium
CTGCAGGTGTCTTCAACATAGAGCCAGTCTCGCACATTCCTCCCTTCGCCGTAAACAGGAACCGGTTTCTCTTCAAAGAGGTTTGTGATCATGAGGGGGATGAGTTTTTCAGGGAACTGGAAGGGGCCGTAGTTGTTGGAAGGCCTGATGATGATCGAGGGAAAACCGAAGGTCTCATGGTATGCCCTCACGAGCATATCACCGGATGCCTTAGATGCGGAGTAAGGAGAATTCGGCATGAGAGGCGTCTCCTCGGTAAACTTTCCCGACTCTCCAAGGGCTCCGTAGACCTCGTCGGTAGAGATGTGGAGGAACCGGGGTATCGACGCATTCTTAGCGGCTTCGAGCATCGTATAGGTTCCGATAACATTGGTCACCAGAAAGGGATGGGCGTCGGCGATGGACCTGTCCACGTGGCTTTCGGCCGCGAAGTGAACGACGGAGTCAACGCCGCCCATGATATCCTTCAGGAGCGAAGAATCCCCGATCTCTCCCTTGACGAAGGTGTATCGGCTGTCACCTTCCACGTCCCGGAGGTTTTCGGGATTCCCCGCATAGGTGAGGGCATCGAGGTTGATGATCGCGTAGTCCGGATAGGTACTGAGAATATGCCTGATAAAATTCGAACCGATAAAGCCGCATCCGCCGGTGGTAAGGATCCTCATGGTCCGACCCTGAAAGGTGTCTCGGGATCATTCTCGTATCGCACTTCGTCCACCTTCTCCTTCTTCCCCCATCCTCCAAACAACCGGTCGGGGAAATTGAGCACCATCCCTTCGGAATCCCCGGCATTCTTATAGGCATGGACTACCCCCGGCGGCACCATAACGATGAGCCTGTCGGCATTTTCTATGACCATCCTGTACCCCCGTGTCGGGGACTCTTTCCTGTTGTCCCAGAGATAGAGAGAGAAGGCGCCGAAAAAACAGAAGTAGTCTGTCTGGTCCCTGTGTTCGTGAGGTCCCCTCGTTATCTTCGGAAGGGTGACCGACACGTAACTCATCACGGGTTTATAATCGCCGAGCTCGTCGATCCTGAAGGTCTCGGCAAGCCAGCCCCGGCTGTCGTGATGGGGCTTCATCTCTTTCATCAAGACCCCTTCGATCTTCCCGTCCGTGAACATTCTAGACCTCGACTACCGAGTCATCCCCGACCATAAGGCGCAGGGCCTTATGGTGGGTATGTTTCTTCACAACCCTCGTGTTCTTCCCTACGAGACTGTCCTCAAGCCTTTCGATGCCCGAGAGGACCGCGCGATTGAGGATGACGGAATGTTCGATGACGGAATGCGTTATCCGTGCGCCCTCACCGATGCTCGTGAAGGGCCCGACAAAAGAGTTCGTGATCTCTGTGTCCTTCCCGATGATGACCGGTCCCCTGATAATGCTCTCCCTGATAACGGCGCCTTTTGCGATAGCAACCCTGCCCGTTACCTGGCTGCAACGGTCGATACTTCCCTTGATATCCCGTTTTATGTAATCGTCGAGGACAACGGTGTTGGCCTGGAGAAGGTCATCCTTTTTTCCGGTATCGAGCCACCATCCGTCGAGGACTTCACTCTTCACCTTATGTCCCATATTGATCAGCTCCTGTATGGCATCGGTTATCTCCAATTCCCCCCGGAACGAGGGCCTTATCCGTGAGATTGCGTCATGGATCTCCTTTGAAAAGATGTACACACCGACAAGGGCGAGGTTTGAAGGAGGCCGCTTCGGTTTTTCGACGAGCTTTACGATGTTGCCCTTGCCGTCGAGCTTTGCCACGCCAAACTGTTTCGGATTATCGACCTCTTTCAGAAATATTAATGCCTGAGGCGACTCCTGCCTGAATTTCTTCAGGGCATCCTTGACGCCCCGGCTGAGAAGATTGTCACCAAGATACATCACAAAATCGTCGTCCTTCAAAAAATCCTTCGCGGTGGTGACTGCGTGGGCAAGGCCGAGGGGGGCCGACTGGGGGATGAAGGTCACCCGCATCCCCCATCGCTTTCCGCCGTCGATGTATCGCATCACTTCGTCTCCGGTCTCGGGAGATATGATAACCCCCATCTCTTTTATCCCAGCGTCTCTGATGTGGTCGATGACGTAGCCGAGGATAGGCTTGTTGCCCACCGGGACAAGTTGTTTTGCTATGGTATAGGTCAGGGGTCGCAGGCGGGTCCCCTTTCCGCCGCTCAATATCAATGCCTTCATTCCACCGTTCCTCTGCTCAGAAAGTTGTCTATTATAACAAAAACAACAGCCAAGGTTCAGGGTAATCTTATCGCCCCCTGGCGGACAATCCTGAAGCCCTCTTCCGATATGTCAACAATCGTTGAAGGAGCTCCTCCCGGTGTCTTGCCTCCGTCAATGAGGAGATCAATATCTTCTCCGAAGTATTTCATGACCGTCTCGATATCGTCAGCCGGCGGCATCCCCGAGACATTAGCGCTTGTCGCCGTAATCGGAAATCCTGCCCTTCTGGCGAGATGAAGGGCGAAGGACTCGCCAGGGATGCGGACCGCTATCTTTCCGGTACGTGCCGTAAGATAATCAGACAGCCCTTCTTTGGCGGGCAAAAGCAGGGTGAGGGGGCCCGGCCAAAACTGCTCCACGAGCGCCTCGGCAGCGGGAGACAACGACATCAGGAGCACGTCTGAAAGCGATCTCCTGTCGCCGATGATGACCGGCATGGCCTTTTTCTTGGGCCGTCTCTTCAACTCGTAGAGCTTTTTGAGGGAATCAGGCAGATCGAACTTTACACCGAGGCCATAGAATGTCTCTGTGGGATAGGATATGATACCACCCCTCCGGAGAATGGCCAGTGCCTTCCCTATGACGTAGTTCATGTTCTCTTGTGTAAGCCTGACTATCTGCATGTCTACGTTACAGTTGCATATAATTCTTGCGTTAAAACTCAAGCACCATTGAAAATTGCTCATTTGCAGCCAGATCTCCATTAGGGGAGGAATGCGCCAAATCTGAAGTCCTGTTTGGGCGTTTGCAGTCATACCGGCGAAAGCCGGTATCCAGTGACTTTCCCGGCAATAGAACAACGTCGCTGGATTCCGGGTCAAGCCCGGAATGACGGAAAAGACTCACCATAGCCGACATTAGGGTTATGCGTGTTACGCCCTGGGCTTGGCAAGGATTTCGAGGACCTTGAGGTCGAAAAATCTCTTTGAAGCAGCAGCCTTCAGAACCAGGACCGTGTCAGAGCCATAGCCCGTTCCGGCAACGGCAAGGACTTCTTCGCCTTCCGGTATGAGCCCGGCATCAGCAGCCATCATGACGATCTCACAACAGACCTTGGACCCTTCCCCGAACCGCCTCAGTGATTGGGCTACGATAATGGTCGGATAGAGACCGCTGAACTTGGAAGTGAAGGCTGTTTCAATCGAATGCGTGAGCATTGAGCCTGTATAGACCTTTGCACCGTTTTGCTCAATTCTCCGCCTCGTCTCAACGGGCATCTCGCTGGTGTTCGGTTCCTTGAAGCCCTGGGAATGAGTGACGACGACCAGGTTAACATCGTCGTCCCTGAGTGCGGATGAGAACAACTCTCCCGTCTCACCCCGGGTCGAGGCGATGACGAGATGCTTATATCCGTGGTCTGAGAATGCCTGGCGGACGACTTCAAGACAGACCGCCGTATTCGCAACCCCCGGTTTTTCAAAGTAGGTGATCCTTCGTTCCACATGCAATACTAGCAGAAAGGATTCTGAATCATCAAGACCGGCCTTTGCAGTGTTGCCTTTGAAGCCCATCGAGGCAAGCTGCCGGGCGAGAAGATCATCGGTATTTACGGAGAAAATCATATTCCCCTTGACATGGGGCACAGGGCAGATGTATAC
>DASRZP010000071.1 GCA_035686305.1 Thermodesulfovibrionales bacterium
GACAAGATATGCCATACCACAAGTATACATAATAGGTACAACATTGTCAAGAGAAAAATGCACTTGGCCTTATTTTATGCTCTTTCAGACGCTATACGAGGCTGGATATCATTAGGTATGCAATTCAATGGCTAAATTGAACTCTAATTCCAATTACTTATGAGACATGGGAGATCCATCGGCGAAAGTCGGGTCTGACTGCCCGGGTATACGGGTAGAGTTCATCGCGCAATGTCTTTCGCATAAGAGCAATGAGAGCATCGTCAGGTGTGTAGCCTGAACCCTTCTTAAATCTCATGTCGCTTGCTGCTTGAACTTGAAGTAGGAGACTTCGTTGATCAGGGCAATGGCTTAACAGGTCTTCGGCAATCGCCCGTATGATCCTGAAATATAGGTCAGTGGACCTATCGATGCCGAAAAGGGAGTAAGTCTTGCCAGAAACTGCCTTGTAATATCCAGCCACGTTCATCGAGAATACAATCTCTCCCGATCAAACTATCTCCAGCATCCGGTCTAGGGCCCTTTTGGCAGGAACCCTTATCTCTTCAGGAACCTTTATGACGTGGGTCGTCTCTTTCAGTGCCCTGAGCACACTTTCGAGGGTCGTCTTTTTCATATTCGGACATATCATGTCTTTTCTGAGGGAATAAAAGGACTTCTGGGGATTCTCTTTCTTCATCCGATGGAGAATGCCCGTTTCCGTTCCTACGATAAACTCACTCGCCTCCGAGGCCTTTGCGAACCTGAGCATGCCGGAAGTGCTTGTCACATGGTCCGCAAGTTCGAGTACCTCAAGCCTGCACTCGGGATGAGCCATAAAGAGGGCCTTGGGGTGCTCTTTCCTCGCCTGCAAAACATCCCTCGCCGTCACCCTGTCATGGACATGGCAGAAGCCGTCCCATGCGATCACCTCCTTCTGGGTCTTCTTCTGGGCCCATTGGGAGAGGTTCTTGTCAGGAATGCAGATGACCCTGTCGCCGGGAAGAGATTCGACGACGCTGATTACATTAGCAGAGGTGCAGCAGATATCGCTCTCTGCCTTGACGTCGGCAGTAGTATTCACATACGCCACAACCGGCACACCGGGATACCTTGCCTTGATGTCCCGCAGAGTAAACTCATGAGGAAAGACGAAGGTGGGTTGAGCTTCATACCCGGGGAACCTCTTCAGGACCTTTCGCGGGGAGCTGACCTCAATCATCGCAGCCATCGGACATGTTGCGTCCGGTTCAGGTAGGAGAACGGTCTTTTCAGGAGAGAGAATTGAAGCACTCTCTGCCATAAAATGGACGCCGCAGAAAACGATCATCTCGCAATCGACCGTGGAGGCTGTCTTTGAAAGTTCGAGGGAATCGCCCACAAAATCGGCAATGTCCTGCACCTCGTCCCGCTGATAATTGTGGGAGAGGATTAGGGCGCGCCGCCTCTCCTTTAACTTCACGATCTCTTCCCTGAGACTCTGCATGTCAGACATCTAAAACCGCGGATTCTTCCTACTGAGGCTGAGGGGCGAGTTCGTGAAGAGAATGGTCCCGTCTTCATTCAGAACCTTGTAAATGGTTTCGCGTCGTTCTTTCGGACTTGCGGCGAGGGAAGACGGTGACAGGGAATAAGACGTCTTTCCGCCGTAGAGGGAGAGGACCCTCCTGATGTACTGCCGTGTCTCCGAGATCCTGGGGACAGAGCCGGACTTCTCGACCGTCCTTGGTCCGGCATTGTAAGCAGCAAGGGCGAGGGTCAGATCGCCTCCAAATTTCTCGATGAGATACTTCAGATACCGTGTTCCTCCATCAATATTCTCTTCAGGATCAAAGGGGTCCCTCACCTGAAGGTCATTTGCCGTTGTCGGCATCAGCTGCATAAGACCCTTTGCACCCTTCCTTGAAAGGGCATAGGGATTACCGTTGGACTCAGCCTTGATCACCGCATGGATCAATGACGGGTCCATCGCGTACTTGGCAGCTTTTTCCTTCACAATGCCATGGAACTCCTTCTTTTTGAGCCCTTCTTTTCCCTCTTCCCTCAACGCCGGAGAAGCGTCTTGACTCTTTATCACCCTTTCGTCGCTCTTGTTGAATGAAATATCTGTGTAACAGACGACCCCGTTTTTATCGACTGTCCTGTAGATGTCGGCATGGGAAACCGAAACAAACAGAAGTGTCATCACACAAGCGGCCAGGAAGAGTCTCATGAAAAAAATTGTATCAAATTACATGCCATAAAGTCCATTCATTTTGATCAATTCTTTGAAGGACTTGCGCTCACATGGTATACGCCCCTGTCAAAATATGTCAAAATACTCAATTCTCTGCCATAAAACGAACACCTCCCCCTTTCGGTGGCAGGTGTGCTTGACAGAAAAGAGTCCCCTTACCCCACATGCATAAAGTTCTAGGACCGGTACCCGATTCTCAGGCAGGAGTAAGTGTCATTGGCCGATCGCTTTTGGGTCAGGCCACCCTATTCCCAGGTCGCTTCGCCTTTAAGGAAATTGTTGATATCCGCTGCGGAGCGCTTGCCTGCCCCCATCGCGCTGATGACCGTCGCGGCGCCGGTCACAACGTCGCCACCTGCCCAGACGCGTCGCTTTTTCGTCCTCCCTGTTCCCTGATCGGCAACGGCAGTGCCGTGTTTCGTCCGGTCGAGGCCGTCGGCGTCAACAAAGACCAGAGGATTAGGGCTCGTGCCGAGGGCCATGATCACCGTATCGACTTCCATGTCAAATTCAGACCCCGGGACCGGCACAGGCTTCCTCCGTCCTGAGGAATCAGGCTCACCAAGTTCCATGCGGATACAGCGCATACCGAGGACATTACCCTTCTCGTCGCCATAAATTTCGAGAGGGTTCGTGAGGAAATCAAAGATCACCCCTTCTTCCTCAGCATGGTAGAACTCTTCCTCCCGTGCAGGCACCTCTTCACGGGAACGGCGATATACCATATGGACCTCTCCGGCCCCGTCGCCCGTCTGCCTTGCGAAAAAAGTTTGCAATCTCAGGCTGCAACGAACAGAATCCATTGCCACATTGCCGGCCCCGATTACGGCAACCTTTTTCCCGATCTTTACCGGAGTGTCATATTCGGGGAAACGGTACCCCTTCATAAGATTGACGCGGGTGAGAAACTCATTTGCCGACATGACGCCGTTATACTTGATCCCGGGAATGTTCATGAAGGACGGCAATCCCGCACCCGTTCCCAAAAAGACTGCGTCGTTTTCACTGAGGAGTTCATTCAACGTGAATGTACGGCCAATGACGTGATCGACCTTAATGTCGATCCCGAGGCATTCAACGGCATAGTCGATCTCTCCATGCACGACGTTTTTTGGCAGACGGAACTCGGGTATGCCGTATACGAGGACCCCACCCGGTCCATGGAGAGATTCATAAATGACGACCTCGTGGCCTACCCTTCCGAGATCAACCGCACAGGTCAGGCCCGCCGGTCCTGAACCGACGACAGCAACCTTTTTCCCGGTCTTTGGGGCCTTCACTAAAGGACAGGTCCGGGATGCCAACTCGAAGTCTCCCACAAAGCGTTCAAGCCTCCCGATGGCGACGGGTTCGCCCTTCTTGCCCAGGATGCAGTTGCCTTCGCACTGGACTTCCTGAGGACAGACCCTGCCGCAGATGGCTGGCAGATTATTCTTTACCTTCATCCATTCCACGGCCTTTACCATATCGCCTTCCCTGACGGCCTTAATAAACTGGGGGATCAGGACGCCGACAGGACAACCCTGGACACACTTGGGATCCTTGCACTGGAGGCAGCGTTCAGCCTCCTCCCGTGCCGTGTCGAGGCTGTAGCCGAGGGCAACCTCTTCGTAGTTTCCCCTCCGGGTAAACCGGTCCTGGTTGGGCATCTCATGCCGCTTTATCTGCATCCGTTCCTTTTGAGTCAGTTCAGCCATTATTTACCTCCGCCGACGGCAGCCCCTTCGAGCTTGCATATATGATCATAGTGTTCCACAGCAATACGTTCTTCTTTGCGATAGTACTGAAGGCGTGAGAGAAGACTTTCCCAATCGACTTTGTGGGCATCAAACTCAGGTCCGTCAACACAGACGAACTGCGCCCCCTCGGTGAGGAGCACCCTGCATCCACCGCACATGCCCGTCCCGTCAATCATGATCGTGTTCAGGCTGACGACCGTCGGCACGTTGTAGGCCTGTGTTGCCAGGGAGACGAACTTCATCATGATAGCAGGACCGATGGCCCATACGCGAGCAACCTTCCTGTCTTTCTTCTCCAGAAATTCCTTGAGGGGCTCCGTAACAATGGCCTTGCGGCCGTAGGAACCATCATCGGTACAGACGATGAGTTCGTCCGAAACTGCCCTCATCTTATCTTCCCAAAACAGCAGGTCTTTATTGCGGGCGCCGATGATGGTTATGACATTGTTGCCGGCCTCTTTCAACGACCGGGCTATGGGGTAGATAGGTGCGATTCCGACTCCGCCTCCCACACAGACAACGGTTCCGTAATTCTCTATCTCAGTGGGGTGGCCAAGGGGACCTGCAAAGGAGGAGAGTTCATCTCCGGGCCCCATCTTTCCGAGCTGGATCGTTGACTTTCCGACCTCCTGGAATATGATCGTTATGGTGCCTGCCTCTCTGTTATAGTCGGCGATGGTCAAGGGGATCCGCTCTCCATATTCATCTATTCGCACAATGATAAACTGCCCTGCCCTGGCAGCACGGGCTACGTGGGGAGCCTGAACCACCATGAGCTTTGTAACATCGCTCAGAACCTCTTTCTCAAGAATCTTGTACATGCCTGCCTCCTGTTAATGTTAACTGATTCTTTCAACCATATATATATAAAAATATCAGGTTTTACTTTATGTCTCTTGCGAATACCAAATGATATATATAGCTTTTCCATCTTGCCTTTTTCGGGATCATCCTCGCAGTTCTGCTCTCTCCTTGAGGATTATTAATTTTTCCAATGAACCTATTAACCTTACCATAAAAGCCGGAAGAGAGTCCATTTTTTATCACCAGTAATCTTTATAGCCACCTCTTCTTCTTGAAATATGCGACCATGGCGAGACCGATGGCGGCCATTATGGCAAGTACGGTGAAATAACCCCATCTCCACTTGAGTTCAGGCATAAATTCGAAGTTCATCCCATAAACACCCACGATGAATGTAAGAGGGATGAATATCGTTCCGATAATAGTGAGGAACTTCATGATCTCATTCATCCTGTTGCTGATGCTCGAAAGGTATATGTCGAGCATACCCGAAAGCATGTCCCTGGAGGTCTCAATCGTATCGATCACCTGAATGGTATGGTCATAGACATCCCTCAGGTAGAGCCTCGTTGTGTCCCTGACCAGTAAAGACTCCCCTCTCCCTAGCACATTGATCACCTCCCGCAGCGGCCAGACAGTCTTTCTCAGGAAGACCATCTCCCTTTTCAGACCATGGATTCCATGCAAGGTCTTGGATGTGGGATATGCCACAAGCTCCTCTTCCAGCGTCTCGATTTTCTCTCCTGTCTTCTCAAGGATCGCAAAGTAGTTGTCAACGACAGCATCGATAAGGGAGTATGCGAGGTAATCGGCGCCCATAGTCCTTATGCGGCCCTTCCCGCTTCTGATCCTCTCCCTGATCAGGTTAAAGACGTCACCATCGAGCCCCTCCTGAATGGAAATAACAAATTCACTGCCGAGGACGAGACTTATCTGTTCCGTAACGATCTCAGGACCTCTTTCCTGGTAAAGCATTTTGAGGACGATAAAGAGGTAGTCTTGATAATCCTCGATCTTCGGGCGCTGCTCCGTGTTCAGGATGTCTTCGAGGACAAGGGGATGTAACCCGAAACAATCACCGAGCTTCTGTATGATCTCTACCTGATGGAGCCCTTCCACATTGATCCACGATACCTCTGGTTTATCTTTGTCGGGAAGGCATTCATCAAGGGTCTTCGCCTCCCCCTCTTGAAAACCCGCCGCATCGTACTTGATGAAGGTGATCTTAACCTCTCCAGTCTTTCTCTCTCCGATGTGGACAAGGCTGCCAGGAGGAAGCCCACTTTTTTTAGATCTCCTCTTCATATATCTCTTCATATCCTCACCTCAAGCCTGTCGCACCGCAGATTCGGGCCCATCAGAAATCATGCATGCCTCCTTGTTTGCGACATATTGAGACCATTATACCAGATAAACCGCTCCCACCCTACGGCTGGTCGCCGTTCTTGCCAATGCTCATCTGTGTATGTCCGCCACAATTCAACGCGGCAACAGGATCTTTGCCTGGAGAAAAGGACGAGAAGTAAATCGAGCGTTCCATTGTTCGATACCAAGAACGAAGATCGTTGAACGTCGAAATCTAGCATGAATACAGACAACCGATGATGATCTGTCCTTCCCGCCGCCACACACCTTGAGACCCTGCTATAATGAAAGTAATATAACGGGCAATGAACGCAAGGCTTTCTAAAAAGACTGAAGGAGAAATGTAATGAAAAGAACAGTGTTTGTGATAGCTTCCCTGTCATGGGCCTTTTCAACAATTTTCACAGCTTGCGTTTTTGCCGAGGAGATTAAACTTGTCCTCCTTCCCAGCCCGCAGATTGAAGGAGGTAGACCTCTTATGCAGGCCTTGAAGGACAGAAGCTCTTCCCGATCATTTAGTTCGGAAAAGTTATCTTCACAGGTGCTTTCGAATCTCCTTTGGGCGGCTTTTGGGATAAATCGACCGGACTCGGGAAAGCGTACAGCTCCCTCAGCAGTGAATTGGCAGGAAATTGATATCTATGTCGCCACTGCCGATGGCCTCTATCTTTATGAGGCAAAGAGTCAGGCATTGAAGCTCATTCTGTCGGATGACATCCGCGCCCTGACGGGCCGGCAGGACTTTGTAAAGGAAGCTCCCGTTAGTCTTATCTATGTAGCAGATTTCGCACGGATGGGTACTGCACCTAAAGAGGACAGAGAGCTCTATTCGGCTGCTGATACGGGTTTCATTGGCCAGAATGTTTACCTGTATTGCGCTTCCGAACGTTTGGCGACTGTTGTGCGAGGATCGATCGACAGGCTGACCCTGGCGAAGGCGATGAAGCTGCGACCTGATCAGAAGATCATTCTGGCGCAATCAGTGGGATATCCTAAATAATAGCTGTGGCTTCTAAATGTTCATAACATGGACCGCATAAATCATTGAAGCATGTGCCGATATGGCCAAGAGATCCTTTCCGTTGTCGAAAGTGTATGGCTTGCTCGAACCCGGGCCTGTTGTGATGGTAACGACAGTCCGGAAGGGGCGGCCCAACATCATGACTATGTCATGGCATACGATGATGGAGTTCGAGCCGCCGATCGTCGGTTGCGTAATCAGCAATCGAAACTACACCTTCGATATTTTAAAAGCAACGAAGGAATGCGTGATCAACATCCCGACAAGAGCGTTGGCAGAAAAGGTGGTACAATGCGGGAATACCTCCGGACGAACGGTCGACAAGTTCAGGGCCTTTGGCCTCACTCCGAAACCCGCCTTCCGCGTTGCGGCTCCGCTCATCGACGAGTGCTATGCGAATCTGGAATGCAGGGTCATCGATGCAAGGATGGTGGAGAAATACAGCTTCTTCATCCTCGAGGTGCTTAAGGCATGGATCAATGCGGCAACGAAAGACCCACGAACGATTCATCATCGCGGGAGAGGCACCTTTATGGTTGCCGGCGAGACGATCAGGCTTCCCTCAAGAATGAAATAGTTTCACCCGTTAAGCTGTACTCGCCTGCTCGGGCCGCCGGCGACTTGAGGATTCGAGACCGGTCTTGGGTGGTAAGCCTAATCGGAAACTGCCACCCTAGCAGAGCAAACGAGTGCAACGGGATCGAACATTATATGCCAAGCCTCTCTTTGCAGAGAATGCAAAATCCCGGTTCCGGCAGGCAGCATGAAGACAGGAACGCGCTTATGAGTAAACTCGAAAAAGGGTTGCCTGCGGAAAAAATCTGCAGGAGTAAAAAAACAGTTGACATTCCCTTTAAAAGGGTGTATTTTGGAATCAAGAAGAGCGGTTGTAAAAGGTAGTGTTATCGCTCCTCTCTGTTTCGGGGTCGTAAGCCGTAACGTTTTGTGACGTAAGGCTAAAAGAAGTGAAGTCGTGAGATGATTAGTCTCAATGATTTTCCGAACAGAAGAGGAAAGCGGACACTACCTTTTTTTGCGTCTCTCACAGCCTTCGTCATGAGCCATCTACCGTTTCTGTCCATCAGGTGATCTCCCGCGACTCACTTAACTCATCAAACCGCTTCGGGCTCTATTCTTCTGTTTTCACGATGACTATTTTTATTATAATAGGTGATGCCGACAGGAGAAGAAAAAGTATGGGAAACCCTCGCCACCCTTGATCCGGCAGACGTCTGCAGGAGGACGGATGCTGCCTTCGATCCTGAAGCCGGTCTCTACATCCTGAAATCCTTCGGTAAGGACTTCGCCATCTCGCTTCGGGACAGAAAGATTTCGAGCACCGTTCACGGCACGGATCTTTTTCTCCAGAAGCTCGGTTATTTCTTCAGGCTTTCGGCCATCGGATATCTCGCCATGGCAAGGGATGTCTTTCCGACGGGAAGGCTCGTTAACCCGGCAAATATGCAGAGCGGACAGCTCTTCTTCAGGGGATCTCATGTGCTTCCCCTTGACAGCATCGCAGACAAGTATGGAAATGACAGGGAAGGATTTCTCAAGAAAGGTATGGAATTAGGCGGAGAGATGCTCGGGTACGGTGACGCCTCACTGAGTCTCAGGCCCCTTCCACGGGTCCCTGTAATATCCATCCTCTGGAACGGGGACGAGGAATTTCCCCCACGTGCAGACCTCCTGTTCGATTCGTCGTGCGAGATACAACTGCCGATAGACGTTGTGTGGGCAATCGCAATGCTGTGCGTTCTCGGCATGCTCTAGGTGTATAATACCCATATGAGGACGTTGCTGCTGGAGAAGCGCTACTCCGAAACGACCGGGAAACTTCATGTTCCTTGTCCCCATCGGGAAAGTACCGGCGTCCGCGTGCATGTTGTCATAAAGGATGGTTATTGCTACCGCTCAGACTCGTGCATGGTCATCAAGTGCAGATATAACCGTCTGCAGTCAGACATCTCTTTACTCCTCTCGTTAACCTGGTAGCACTGTTACAAAGACTATCATTTAACAGAGCCCCCTTCAGGAGATCCCTCCAAGAACCGAAAAAAAAATCCTCTTGACAAATCTCTTGTAATAGTATACAAATGTAAATATACAGAGGTAAACGTGCAAGGGCCGACGGAAAGACAGAATAAGATCATCGAATTCCTGAAGTCTTATATCAAAGACCATGGATATCCCCCTACCATGAGAGAGATTGGAGAGCATTTCGGCTTCTCCTGGCCAGCGGCAAAAGGCCATCTCAATGCCCTCGAAAGAAAGGGCCTCATCCGTGTCAATCCCTTCACATCCCGGGGCATCGAGATCCCTGGGCAAAAGGGGAGAGAAACCCTAGAACTGCCTGTTGCAGGCAAGATTCGGGCGGGGAGACCGGTCCTCGCAGTAGAAGAGAAAGAGAACTTTATACTCGTTGACAGGGAACTCTTCAGGAATAGAGATGCCTTTGCGTTGAAGATCACGGGAGAGAGTATGTCTGAGGCGGGGATTTTTGACGGAGACTTTGTGGTCGTGAGCCCGCAAAGGGAGATAAAGAGCGGTGAGATAGGCGTCTTCCTCATAGGCGAAGAGGCGACGGTTAAGAGGGTCTCGATCAGGAAAGGCTCGGTGACGCTCATCCCCGCAAACAGAGCGATGGAACCGGTAACGTATAAGCCTGGAGAGGTTGAGATCATTGGGAAGGTCATCGGCGTTATCAGAACCATGATGTAAGATCTCACAGGAGATGACTGTGGAATACATCGGTGAAAGCATAAGCGTCATTGCCTCCTTTGGGTTGCCCTATAAGGTACGGCCCGTGAGGTTTCGCTGGAGCGGGAAGATCCTCGACGTAAAGGAGATCACCTATACATGGACGACGAACGAAAGGCAGAGCAAGGTCTATCACTTCTCGATCTCTGACGGGAAGACCTTATACGAACTGAGCTTCGATACCTCGTCTCTCCTCTGGAGACTCGAAGGGCTCGATTCATGAATTGCCTCGCCTCCAGAGGAGATTCGGGTACTGGTTAATCTCATGCACCGTATCATCCTCTGCATTGATATGGACGCCTTTTTTGCATCGGTGGAGCAGAAAACGAACCCCCGCCTCAGAGGCAAGCCCATCGGTGTCATCGGCTCGAATAAAAGAACGGTCATAACGACCGCCTCCTATGAGGCTCGAAAGTTCGGTGTCAAGACCGGCATGAACATCTGGGAAGCGAAGAAGGCCTGTCCCCAGCTAATCCTCGTCATAGGCACCAATTCGCGGTATACTCACACCTGTACGGGTCTTTCAGAACTCTATAAACGATACACCCCCGATGTTGAGATATACTCTGTGGATGAGGCCTTTCTCGATGTGACGACCACTCACCATCTCTTTGGAGGGCCCGAGGAGATTGGCCGTTCAATAAAACAATCAGTAAGGGAGATTTTCGGCATCAACTGCACCGTCGGTATCGGCCCGAACATTCTCGTCGCAAAACTCGCAAGCGATCTCGGGAAACCTGACGGGCTCAAGTGGATCAGCCCCGAAAGCATCGGAAAAGAACTCGAAGATCTTCCGGTGAAGGAACTCTGGGGCATCGGCTCCAGGATCAACGACAGGCTTGGGCTCCTCGGGATCAGGACCTGTGGGGAACTTGGCAGGGCACCTTCAAGCCTCCTGAGAAACAAGTTCGGGATCTATGGTGAAACGCTTAAGGCTATGGGACTGGGCGTTTGCAACAGACCGATACAGACAGGTCCCGAAGAGGCGAAATCCATAGGCCACAGCATGACACTGCCGAGAGATATCGGAGAGAGAAAGGAGATTGAGGCCCATCTCCTCGATCTGAGTGAAAAGGTCGGCAGGAGGGCAAGGAGACACGAATACCTCGGGAAAACGATATCTCTCATCATACGGTATGCTGACTTTGAGACTTTCTCACGACAAAGCAAACTCCCCCGCTTCACCAACGATACGCACGTCATCTATGAGGGGGCGATGAGGCTCATTGACGCAATAAGGCTTAGGAATAAGATCAGGCTCCTCGGCGTCTGCCTTTCGACACTCATCAGAGACCCTCATCAGATCCCCCTTATAGAGGGAGAACGAAAGAGGAAGGCCATTCTCAAGGCCATGGATTATCTGAATGACCGGTTTGGGGAGTGTCACATCACATGGGGCAGCCGCTTCATGGACGAGAAAGCGGCAGGCGTCATCTCACCATCATGGAGACCGTCAGGCGTGAAGAGAACGCCTGTGATCTAAGCAGCGGAAAAACAAGATCCAGCATCTTCCGGATGGATGACAACCAATCGTCACTCGAAACTGATATGCCTCATGGGATCGATCTTTTCGGCAACCCTCGACGGGAGGTATCCGGCAAGCAACGTCGTGAAAAAGAGTACCACGCCGACGAAAGAGAGATACAGGACCGGCACACTAAAGTCGACCCTCCAACCGAAGGATATCTCATTGATGACTCGGATAAAGATCACGCTCATGACCGAACCTATGACAGAGCCCAAGAGTATGCCGGAAATCCCCACGACACCGGCAGAAAGGACGAGGACCTGCCTGATCTGGTTCCAACTCCCGCCAAGATATCTGAAAATGCTTATCTCCCTCTTTCTTTCGAGGACAAAGGCAAGGAGGCTATTGACCACCCCTATGAGGGATACGATAATCGAGATGAGCTCGATCGCATAGGTCACTGCGAAGCTTCTCTCGAAAATGGTCAAGACCTTTCCACGCAGATCATGATTATTCAGGATCTCGAGGGCATACCGTCCCGCCACCTTTTCTCTCAGTTTTCTGACAAAGAGGTCAGGGTCGGAACTCTCCTTCAGATAGACGCTCACCTGTGTGGCATCGTCGAGCCCCCAGTATTCCCTTAGCCATTTCCTGTCCATAAAAATGAACCCCGACGCCGTAGAGTAACTCGTAAAGGTATCGAAAATCTTAAATGCAACATTTCCCTTTGCTGTCGGAAGCTCTATCACATCACCCTTTTTCAGGCCATACTGCATACTCAGATAATGAGAGATTGAGAGCTGCCTCGACCGTTCGAGAATCCCTGCTCGCTCCCGGCGCTCTCTGTCGCCATGGAGAGGCGAGAACTTCCTCTGGGCCTCGAGGTCCGCAAAGCCCGCTACCACCTTCCTGCCGAAGAGCTCGACCTCGAGGCTCCTGAATCGGTCGATTCCTTTCACTTCGGGAAGACTCTCGATGATCGGTACGATATCGTCGGGCAGGGGATTCGAACAGAAGTTCGACACGCATGAGGCGGGTTTGACATAGACGTCGGCGGCAATGGTACTCTCTATCCACGCAACAAGGGATTTCCTGAATGAGGATATGAGCGTAAGAAGAGCAATGACAAGCGCACAACTCACGGCAACGCTCATCAAGGCAACAGAAAACCGATAGATATTTCCCATCATATCCCCCATGGCGATCTTTCCCGTCGGACCGAATATCTTCTCCACAGATCCCCTGAAAAGGCCCAGAATAATCGAAAGATAGGAGGGCGAGAGAAGGGTAAAACCCGCAATAAGGGAGAGGATTCCACCGTATGCGAGAAAAGGGAAGCCGAAGGGCATGAAAAAATAGTCGAGACATGAGAGGCATATTCCAATCGCTATACCTGACCATCCGGCGATAGAAAGACACTTCCGGTATGCCCTGTACCTGCCCTCAAAGGAGCCTGGTCTCAAACTCTCGTTCGGTTTGATCTTTGCGGCTTCATAAGAAGGTATCGCTGAGGCAAGGAAGGAGACGGAAAGACCAAGGAGCAGGGCCCGTAAGGCATCTCCCTGCCTTACAGCATAATCTGCTATCGACACCCCGCCATAGATGCTCGATATGGTCTTGCTGATAGCAAGAGCGGAGAAGTAAGCCGCAACCTGTCCAACAGCGATACCCATGATCGATCCCGCGATCCCGAGGACCATGCCATGGACCGTGAAGAGCATGACTACCGTCTTTCTTCCTGTGCCAAGGCCCCGGAGAATTCCGATCTCTCTTCGTCTCTTCACTACCGAAAGAAATACGGTGTTGTAGAGGAGAAAGAGCCCGACAAGAACCGCGACGAGGCTGATGAATTCGGTATTGTACCTGAAAGACCTCACAACGGCCCTCCGGTTACTGAGAATTCCCTCAGCCTTCTCGATGCTGAGACGGGGATGGAGGATCTTTCGTATCTCATCAACCTTCTCCTCATTGACCGGAAGGTCGATCCTCGAAAGATATCCAACCTTGTCGAAGTATTCCTGAAAATTTCCGATGTCCATGACCGTAATGCCCGGAAACAGGGACTCCGAGTCCAGGATATCCGTTATGCGCAACGGGTATTCCCTGTTATAGACCAACGCCCTTAGTTCATCTCCCTTCTTCAGTCCATACTTGTCGGAAAGGGCCCTCGTGATCATGATGCCGTTCTCCTGCCGGTAGAATGCCTCAACGTCCAAATTCTTACCGGGAGAACGTCCGAGGAAACGGACAGCCCTGGCAGTGCAGATACCCTCGATATCAATGGACTGACCGATGGCCGGGATATAGCCAGTTGTTTTAAGGGCGGGGACTGCGTCTATGTCCATCTTGAGAACCTCTCCGTAGACATTCTCGTCAAAGTCGATTCCCGCCCTGTCGAGAATGAGATAGGGGGCAGAGGGGTTTATGCCCTGGACCTTTGCCTCAAAAGAGGCCACTGCCCTGTCGGACGCGATCTTCACACCGATGAAGAGTCCTGTTCCGAGGGCAACACCGATAATGGACAACAGGGTGAGGAATTTCTCTTCCCGTATGTTCCGGAAGACAAAGAGACTGATAAACTTCACAAGTATCATGAACGACTTCTCTCTCCTGTCCCGATCACACCATCCCTTATCGTCACTATCCGGTCTGCGTACCGGGCGACATGGTGTTCATGAGTCACCATCACAATCGTTTTGCCCGCAGCTTCCATGAGCTTCTTGATGAGGTCCATGATCATTACGCCCGTATGGCTGTCGAGACTTCCCGTGGGTTCATCGGCAAGGATGATGTCAGGGTCATGGACGAGGGCCCTTGCGATGGCAACGCGCTGCTGCTCTCCTCCTGAGATGTGATAGGGATAGGAAGCTTGTTTCTCTTCCAGCCCCACACGCCTGATCATCTCGATGACTCTCCCCTCATCTCTCATCCCATTCAGGAGAAGGGGCAACTCGACATTCTCGAAGACCGTGATGTTCGGCAGGAGATTGAAGGACTGAAAGATGAAGCCTATCCTCTTCCTCCGGTGGAGCGTAAGCTGCTCTTCGGAGTATGACGATATCTCTTCTCCGTCAATAATGATCCTACCCCTGTCTGCATTGTCCATGGCACCGATGAGATTGAGAAGCGTCGATTTCCCGGAGCCCGAACTGCCCGTGACGGAAAGGAACTCGCCCTCCCCGACCTCGAGGTCGATACCCTTCAAGACCCTTGTCTGACCGTAAGACTTCTCGACGCCCTCGAGTCGTATCATGAAACTCCCCATATCAGTACCCCGTCATTTCGACATAGGCCCTTCCCCCTGCCGTTCCCTCGATTCTCGCCGTTCCTTCCCAGTAGAAATTCCCCGTTGAATACCTGGCCAGGAACTCCTGATCCTTGATCAACGGAGT
This sequence comes from Thermodesulfovibrionales bacterium, assembly GCA_035686305.1. Lineage (NCBI taxonomy): Bacteria > Pseudomonadati > Nitrospirota > Thermodesulfovibrionia > Thermodesulfovibrionales > Thermodesulfovibrionales bacterium. The sequence goes on from DASRZP010000071.1 coordinate 14,765, forward strand.
AACGGTGAGCAGAAGATTCTCTGAGGGTATATGTATCTGCCACCGCGATGGATAATAAGCACCCGTTTTTTCCGACCGGAAATGGTCCAGCACCGTCACGGTAAAATCCCTGAGAGCAAGGCTCCTATAACTGCCGTCCCCGTAAACAAAGGTCCCCGACGAAAAGGTATCGATCATTCCGTCCGTTTTCCTCAGGAGATAGAGCATGATCTCCCTTCCGTCGTCGAGCTGGAGGGCAAACCAGTCCCAACCTTTCTCACTCTTTGCCAATCCCTCTGAAGATATCTCTCTGTCGAACCAGCTCTTTCCCTTCACCCTGAAGGTCATGTTGTCCATGCTGATCGTCCCTTCGGTCTCAAGGTCTGTGAAAGAAAAATAGCAGGATGCATAGAGAGGCGACTCCTCGGACTTCCGTGAATATCCGTGCTCTCCGTGCAGAACCACCGGTCTTGTCGGGACAAGATTGAGATCGAGGGAGATGTTTCCTTCGGAGGCCGTGAGATGCATCCTCTCCGTCGTCCCCTGAAGGGAGTCCTTACCAATCCAAACCTTCAGCCGATCGTCCCTCGCGCCGGCAGAGTCGAAGGCGCCGGAATCAGCCCTTTCAAAAGAGCGATATGATTTTCCTTCCACATCGGAAAGAGCAAGATGAGAAATGAAGAGGGTATTCACACCGAACCTCGACCGATAGACCCTTTTCTGGATGCCAACGCCAAAGAAGGTCAGTTCATATCCGAACTCCCTGCCCTTCTCATCGAAGAGATGGCCGGTAAAGTACCACCACTGCACTCTGAAATCCGGCTTGTAATAAAAGTCCTCAGGGAACTTCGGATAGTAATCCGGAGTCACATCACGGTACTCCCCTGCAAAGACAGGAGCACCGGCAAGGAATGCTGTTATGAGGAATGCCAGAAAGAGCTTTTGCAACGATGCCCTCCAGTATTTGTCATAACCTGTCTCCTCATTTTTTGAGATCCCTGGACATCCTTCATTATACCCGCTCCATGCTGCCGTGAGAAGCTCATCCCTTACTGCCGCTCATGAAAGAGAACGGCTTGCATTGCCTCTCCTTCTGTGCTATGAGTGTAAGTGTCCACGGCGCTTTCAGGCAACCATATGGACTTTTCCGGAAGCTCCCTGTTAAATAGAAGCAGAGACGTAGGAGTCAGGACCTTGGAAGAGGATGATCTCATAGCGCAGGTAAAGCTGAACTGCAATATCTCGGACGCGAAGTCCTGGGGATTTTATTCGATCTGCGGGCTCCTCTTGAGGCTCAGGGAACTCTACCGGAGTGAACACAGCCTTATGCCCTGGGATGCAATACCGCAGACAGAGATATCCGAATGGATCGGCTCAAGAGAAAAAGACTGGGAGAGACTGGGAGAAGACGACCTCCATGAAATGGAGATCGATGAAAGACGGTATGATCCCTTTGCCGTTCATGAGATAAACATTGCCCTGAAGAGCCATGGCCTTCTCTACGGAGGCGGTTATGGCATGTTTCATAAGCCCACCTTCTTTCTCGCACTTCGCAGCGACGAGCGTGAACTCTATGATTATCACATCTATTATGCCGGCAGGGAACTTTGTCGCGATATATCGGCGTCTGTAGCAATGCTTCAGGGAAGATGCATATTCATACGACAGGAACAGATCAATCTTCTCCTCTGGGAAAAGCTGGCGGAATCAAAGGCACGGAGGTTCAGGGGCTTTTTGGAAGAGGCATTTTCCTCCTATGGCGTCGAAAGAAGAGAGGAATTGTCAGGAGCACTGCAGGAGAAGATCAGGACAATCTCCCGCGACATCACCGACCTCTTTCTCTTCCATGAAATCGGCGAGGCCTTTGAAGATGATCGCTCTGAGGAGTGGCTGTCGATCCTTGACACGACGCAGGACAAATGGACCGAAATCTACCTCAGGGGCATCAAAGACCTCCTCGCAGATACCTCTGAGAAGGGACCCCTTCAGTTCATCATGAATCGGAAAAACGTGGGGCTCATGAATTTCTATATGGCTCTCATCCTTGGCATACGAAAGGAGCTCTTTCCCGAGATGATCGATGCCTTTGGCCGCTTTACAGTCAATGGTGACTGGTCTCTCATCGAGGAGGCCAGGTCAGAGGGTTACCGGAAGGCCTCAGGACTGAAAAGCGAAATTCTGTCCCTCGCAGGTGGAAGGACGGAAATAATCAAGGACTATCTTAAGACCCGGAAAAAGGGTGGATGGCGTTGACCGATGATCGCTGTCGAGACCTATAGGGGAACTCCGGTCACCGCACACCGTGTCGAGATCGTCGAGAGAAAGGGTACCGGACATCCGGACTTCATGTGCGACTCCATTATGGAGGCAATATCCGTAGCCCTGAGCAGGGAATACGAGAAGACCTTCGGAACGATCCTCCATCACAATATCGATAAAGGTCTCCTCGCAGCAGGCAGGACATCGAAGACCTTCGGCGGAGGCAGGGTCATAAGGCCCATGGAGCTTACCATCGGAGACAGGGCCACATTCATGGGAGACGGCAAAGAGATACCGGTAAAGGAGATCGCAAGAGAATCAGCAAAGGAGTGGATACGGAAACATCTGCGATTTGTCGACCCTGAGAAGCATGTCAGATACCGGGTTGTCCTTGCGCCGGGCTCAGAAGAACTTACCGACATATTCAGGAGATCGGGAAAAATCAGACCGGCGAATGACACGTCTGCGGCCGTGGGCTACTACCCCATGAGTCCCACGGAGACCGTCGTCCTTGAACTCGAAAGATACCTAAATTCAAGAAATTTCAAAACACAATACCCCGACACCGGAGAAGACATAAAGGTGATGGGGCTTCGCTCGGGTAATGCTCTCGATCTGACGGTGGCAATGCCCCTTCTCGCTCACTTCATCAGTTCAGAGGAAGAATATTTTTCCAGGAAAGATGTGATCCTCAGGGATATGGCCGGGTTTCTCAGGAGGTATACAGGCTTCGGAGAGGTCAGGGTTCACTTCAATACCCTTGACGAGAGAGGCAGAGGTCTGAATGGAATCTATTTGAGTCTCCTCGGAACATCCGCTGAGGATGCTGATTCAGGCCAGGTAGGACGGGGCAACAGGGTAAATGGTCTCATCTCGATGAACAGACCCATGGGAACAGAAGCCGCAGCAGGGAAAAACCCCGTCAGCCACGTGGGGAAGATCTATAATGTTCTGGCACACTCTCTGGCGCGCAGGATTTACGGAGAGATCGAAGGTCTGAGCGAAGTGTATATCCTTCTCCTCAGCACGATAGGGACACCCATTGACAAACCCCAGATGGCTTCAGCGCAGGTCTTGACTCATGGAAGGCTGAAGCTGAGGGATATTTCGAAGAAGATCACCGCAATCATCGAGAGAGAACTGGCCGATATTAGGAAGTTTTGCAAGGAGCTCAGCAGGGGGAAATATCCGGTGTGCTGACTGGAGCGTCGGATTACATCTTCTCGGGTGCACTGAGACCAAGGATCTCGAGGCCATCTCTCAGTGCGATCCGTACAGCATCGCAGAGGGCAAGGCGTGCCTTGGTGAGTTCAGCATCTTCAGTGATTACCCGATACCTGTTGTAGTAAGGATGGAACAGTGCCGCCAGTTCCTGGAGATAGAATGTTATCCTGTGAGGTTCACGGGAAAGGACGGCCCCTGTAAAGATCATGGGATACGTCAGGAGCTTCTTAACCATCCTCAGTTCTTCCGGCGCCGAGAGAAGAGCGGTGTCGGCTTCCTGAAGGTCTTCCGGCCTTATCCCCTTTTCTCCGGCCTTGCCGAAGATACTGTTGATCCTGGCATTCGCGTACTGCACATAGAAGACCGGGTTCTCTGCTGACTGCTCCTTCGCCACCTCAAGGTCGAATTCAAGATGGCTGTCAGGCCGTCTCGTGAGAAAGATGAACTTCGTCGTATCTGCTCCGACTTCGTCTATCACCTCTCTCAGGGTGACAAATTCGCCGGCCCTCTTTGACATCTGGACAGGTTTCCCTCCCCTGAGAAGGGTCACCATCTGAACAAGGAGGACCCTGAGGTGGTCAGGCGGATACCCCAATGCCTCGATCACAGCCTTCAGCCTCGAAATATATCCATGATGGTCTGCGCCCCAGATATCGACGATCTCATCAAAGCCCTTCTCGATCTTCTTCCTGTGATAAGCGATGTCCGAAGCGAAATAGGTATACTCCCCGTCGCTCTTGACGATGACCCTGTCTTTGTCGTCATGGAACCTCGTTGCCTGAAACCAAAGGGCGCCGTCCTTCTCATAGAGATGTCTCCGGTGCCTGAGATCATCAACCGCGTTCTCCACATCATTCGTTGTGTAAAGCTCGCGCTCGCTCTGCCAGGCATCAAAGACGATTCCAAAGTCCTTCAGGTCCTTCTCTATCTCCCTGAGCATCTCCCTATAGGAAAAATCTGTAAAGAACTCTGCAGCATCCTGAAAGCTCGTCTCGGAATATCTCTTTCCCTGGAGATCGATGATCTTCCTTGCTATGCCCTCAATATAGCCTCCCCGGTATCCATCTTCAGGAAAGGGATACTCAATCCCGAGGAACTGTTGGTACTTCGCGAAGACCGAGAGTCCCAGGATCTTCACCTGTCTCCCTGCGTCATTGATGTAATATTCCCTCTCAACCTCATATCCTCCGGCCTCGAGGAGGTTTGAGAGCGCTGCGCCAACGGCAGCGCCCCGTCCGTGGCCCAGGTGTAACGGCCCCGTCGGATTGGCGCTCACAAATTCTATCTGTATCCTCTTTCCCTTGCCCACCTCTTCCCTCAAAAAGGCCTTCTTATGCTTCAGGAGGTCCATGAATTGGGCAGAAAGGTATTTCCTTGAGAAGGTGAAGTTTATGAAACCGGGCCCGGCGATCTCGATCTTTTCGAAGGCCTCCAGGGTTCCAAGGGAACGGACGATCTCCTCAGCGATCTTCCTCGGTGATTGCCTGAGGGCCTTTGCCAGACCCATGGCGACGGGAGTCGAAAGATCCCCGAAATGTTCTTCCCGCGGTATTTCGAGTTCCACCGAAATACCCTCACCGCCGATCCTCTGTACAACCTGTTCTATGATCGTCTTTACGCTCTTCTTCATCGTGATAAAGTTTAATCGCACCGCTGGTTAAAGTCAATCGTTTTGGAAACAAAAAAGAGCGTGGTCAAGAAGTGGCAGAGACTTTGACCTATGAGTCATCCATCGTCATGCCGGGAACGGTCGCCCGCTTCGTGACAGACTTCCAGGGCCGTACCGTTGAGATTTTTTAGGCCTCTCTTTAAACTAATGCCATGAGACTTCTGCCGGCAATGATGGCGATAATTCTCCTGTTTCTCATAGCGTTTCTTTTCAAAGGATACAATCTGAAGAGACAGGGGTATCAGATCACCGGTCTTTCCAAAAAGGCGACGCGCGCACTGACCATAGTCATCCTGATCCTGATTGTGGGTCTCCTGTTTAGGGTCATGGGGAAGATAGCAGTCCTCATCGGTGTTCTCATCGCTATTATTTATCTTATGAGCCTGAAGAAAAGCTAGTCAGCATATCCTCGGCAGCTGTTCTCCAAGTAGCATATCGAGGATGCGCGTGCCGCCTATCGATGTCTCGAGGAGGACCATCCCTTCAGGAGAATTTTCCACCTCTCCTATGATCCACGCATTGGCTCCGTAAGGATGTCTCTTCATGGCTGAGATGAGAGGATCCGCATCTGCCGATGCCACAACGGCCACAAGGATCCCTTCATTCGCGATATAGAGGGGATCGAAACCGAGGAGTTCACAGGCGCCCTTTACCTGTCCCGGAACAGGAAGGGAATCCTCCCTTATTCTTATGCAGAGACCGGACTCCTTTGCCGCCTCTTTAAGCGTCGTTGCAAGGCCTCCCCTGGTAGGGTCTCTCATAAAGTGTATCTCCTTCGAGGCCCCAAGCATCGACGATACAAGACCGTTGAGAGGCTTCGTATCGCTCACAACAGGAGGATCAAAGGATATACCGTTTCTCTCAGCCATCACCGCTATTCCGTGATTGCCGATTTCACCGCTTATCAGGACCTTATCGCCTTTCCTTATCCTGGAAGAAGAGATCTCCACTCCGTCGGGAACAAGTCCGATACCTGCCGTGTTGATGAATATGCCGTCACCCTTTCCCTTGTTCACGACCTTCGTATCGCCTGCAACGATCCTGACCCCTGCATATTCGGCAGCCTTTGCCATCGCTGAAACAATAGTCTTCAGGTCTGACAGCGAGAAGCCTTCTTCTATGATAAAGCCTGAAGAGAGGTAGAGAGGCCTTGCTCCGACCATGGAGAGGTCGTTTACGGTCCCATAAACAGCGAGTTCGCCGATATTCCCTCCCGGGAAGAAGATCGGCGAGACGACATAGGAATCTGTCGTAAAGGCAAGCCTTTCCGGATTGATACTGATATCGAGGATTGCCGAATCACCGTATCCGCTCATACCAAAGGCAGGTCCGAAATGACCTCCTATCAATTCGTGCATGAGCTTTCCGCCGCTTCCATGTCCGAGCAGTATCTTATCCATAGTGGGCTCCGTACTTATAGTAAGCCGCGCAACTCCCTTCGGTGCTCACCATGCACGCGCCCACAGGGTTCTCAGGGGTACAGGCCGTTGCGAAGAGGGGACAATCAAGAGGAACCTTGACACCCCGCAGGACGTCGCCACAGGAACAGGCCGAGGGCTCAGGATAGAAAGGGACTTCAGGATGAAACTTCTTTATCGCATCAAATCTCACGAATTCATCCCTGAGCTTGAGGCCGCTTCCCGGGATCAGTCCGATGCCGCGCCAGTGGGCATCGGCGGGCTCGAAATACGTGCTGATCATCGCGACGGCCTTCGGATTGCCCTCTTCCCTTACGACCGTTTTGTATTGTATCTCGACCTCAGCCCTCTTCTCCACAAGCTGTTTTATGAGAAGATAGATTCCAGTGATAATATCCTCAGCGCCGAACCCCGTTATCACGGAGGGTATGCCGTACTGCGACGCCAGGAATTCGTAAGGATGCTTACCGATGATCGTGCTCACGTGGCCAGGGAGTATGAAGCCGTCAACCATGACATCAGCCGAATCGAGGAGCGCCTTCAGCGCGGGCGGGACGAGCTTGTGGGCAGAGTAAATATAAAAGTTGCCGACTTCACTCATCTCGGCCTCGGCGAGAGTTCCGGCGATGACAGGGGAAGTCGTTTCAAACCCTGTCGCAAAGAATACGATCTCCTTATCCTTCTCCTCCATGGCAAATTTCAGAGCATCCATGGGGGAATAGACGATCCGGATGTCGGTGCCCTCTGCCCTCACATCGTCGAGGGTCTGCCTGCCGCCGGGGACTCTCATCATATCTCCGAAGGTCATGAGAACAACCTTATCGATCTTCGAAATTGCGATGGCAGAATCGACATCTCTTATCGATGTGACACAGACCGGGCAGCCCGGGCCGCTCAACAGGCTTATCTCGTCTGGTATGACACTCCTGATGCCGTGCCTGAAAATGGCGACGGTATGGGTCCCGCAGACCTCCATGAGTTTCACCGGTCTGCCGATCCTTTCGGTCATCCGTCGTATTCCGGCAATCATCGTCTTCATGCCATCACTCCTCGTTCATAGCCTAATATATCCGGCGTCTCGCCGCACCGGTCCCCGAAGTCTATGAATCAACCTGGTCGTCAAGAACCGTCGCATGACCCTTCTTCACCCTTTCCCGCACGAGATAGGCCTGTCCGAGGGAGATGCAGGCATCGTTGCAGGGAACGGACCTGTTGAGAAAGACATTCATACCGGCGGAATTCAGTAATGCCATCGTCCTTCTGAGAAGGTACATGTTCTGAAAGGTTCCCCCGCTCAGGACAACATCCTTGAGCCCGTAGGTCCCGGAGATCCACGTTGCCAGTCTTAGTATAACATTCGAGATGGTATTGTGAAATCTGCATGATATCAGCTCTTTTTCTTCGCCCTTCTCTATATCATGAATGATCCCGATGATCGTCTGAGAAAAATGGACAGAGGCTGTTCCGTCGAGAATGATATTAACCGGATAAGCCTCCTCCGTCTCTTCTCCGATGAGGGATTCAAGGCTGATCGCAGCCTCCCCTTCGAAAGTGTTCCTGTCGCAAAGCCCGATAAGGGCAGAGACCGCATCAAAGAGCCTTCCTGCTCCTGACGAGAGGGGAGAGATCTTCTGAACATTCCTGACCTTCAGAACGCTTGCAATGGCCTCCTTCCCGTATCTCTCAACAAAACCGGCCGCCTTCAGGTAATCCATTACCTCATTTCCAGCAGCGTCAGAGACATAACTAATAGCTGTCTTCCAGGGCGCCCTTATTGCTGCCTCGCCGCCCGGGAGAGGGATGTACCTGAAATGGCCTGCTCTTTCGAAGCCGTCAATATCAGCTACGAGGAATTCCCCGCCCCAGAGGTTCCCGTCTGTGCCGTACCCTGTGCCGTCAAGAATAACGCCCATGACCTTTCTCGCTAATCCGTGTTCGGCCATAGCAGCACCCATATGAGCATAGTGGTGCTGAATGCCGAAAGTTTCAACTCCTTCTCCCCCTTCAGCGACCTGTCTTAAAGCCCATTGCGTTGAAAGATAACCCGGGTGAAGGTCATGTCCGATCGCCACGGGCTTGGCCCGGTATATGGCTTTGATGTTTTCGAGGCACTCCTCAAAGAATCTCAGGGTCTCATAGTTCTCCATATCCCCTATATGCTGGCTCGGGATGGCAAAGGATCCCTTCGTCACGGTGAAGGTATTCTTCAGGTCTGCACCGCAGCCCATCACCTCGGGACCATCGGTTTCGAGTCTGATAGGCTCAGGAGCATACCCCCGTGAGCGGCGGATAAACCGTACGTCACCATCGACCCCCTGCCTCCTTTCGCTATCACTACACGCTCTTCGTCCTACCCGCAGCACAGAATCATCAACCCTCATGAAGATATCCCTGTTATGGAAAAGGACCGCATCAACGAGGGCAGATAACTTCTCCATCGCCTCGTCATCGTTCTTTACGATCGGCTCTTCAGACAGATTGCCGCTTGTCATGACGAGAGCTCTGAATTGGCAGTTGACGGAAGGGCGATCCTTAGAAAGGGGATAACGGAAGAGGAGATAATGCAGGGGGGTATAGGGCAGCATGAATCCGAAGTGGCTGTTATTGGGAGAGAGGGCTTCAGGAAGCATGTATCCCCTGTTCGACCTCTTTCTCAGGAGAACAATGGGACGCCTGTTCGAGAGCAAGAGCCTCTTCTCTTCTTCGGAGACCTCGCAGAAGAGGCCTATCCTCTCAATATCAGGAGCCATCAGGGCAAAGGGTTTGTTGCTCCTTCTCTTTCGCTCCCGCAATTTCTCAACAGCCTCCCTGTTCTCTGCGTCGCAGGCGATATGAAACCCACCAAGCCCCTTGATCGCCACAATCTTCCCTTCCTTCAGACATGCTACGGTCTTCTCCATCGCCTGATCACCCACAGCTGACTTTCTGCCGCAGGTGAAGGTAATGTGAGGTCCACACTTCGGGCATGCATTCGGCTGCGCGTGAAACCTTCGGTCTTTGGGGTCGTGATACTCGCCTGAACATTCCTCGCACATGGCAAAGACCGACATGGTCGTGTTCTTCCTGTCATAGGGGACGGATCTCGTTATGGTGTACCTTGGGCCGCAATTTGTGCAGTTAATGAAGGGATAGAGGTATCGCCTGTTCAAGGGGTCCATAAGTTCCCGTGCGCAGTCGTCACATAGGGATACATCGGGGGAGATCAGGGTGAAAGGAGCAGTGGTGCCGTCGTCCTGACTCGCGATAATCCTGAAATCACGATAACCCTCCTCAGGCAATGGTGATATGACGATATCGACAATCCGCGAAAGAGGAGGGGATTCTTTCGGGAGTCTTGCCACGAATTCAGGAAGCTTCTCACCTTCAACATCTATGGTCACTCCGTCGCTCGTATTCGTTACATAGCCCTTGAGATCGAGAGACGTTGCGAGGGAATAGACATACGGCCTGAACCCGACACCCTGAACAATGCCCTTTACCGCTATCTTAAGCCGCTCAGCCATTCAGTCCAGCGGTCAAGCCCCTCGCCGGTCTTGCAGGAGACCTCAAAAATCCTGATTCCGGGATTGAGAGACATGGCGTCTTTTCTGATCTTGCCGATATCGGTGTTCATGTAAGGAAGGAGGTCAACCTTGTTCAAAACCAGTGCAGAAGATTCCTGGAACATGAGAGGGTACTTTAGTGGTTTGTCATGGCCCTCGGTGATGCTCAGTACCATCGCCTTGAGGTCCTCACCGACCTTAAACTCAGCCGGACAGACGAGATTTCCAACATTCTCGATGACGAGCATATCGAGGTCTTTCAGAGGAAGATCATCCAAGACCTCGCTGATCATGTTCGCATCGAGGTGACAGGCCCCTCCCGTATTGATCTGCACCACCGGCACGCCGGTGCCGTTAATCCGCTCGGCGTCGTCGCTTCCGGCAATATCACCTTCAATCACGCCGATCTTCATACTGTCCTTCAGGCCCAGGATCGTCCTTTCGAGGAGCGCTGTCTTCCCTGCGCCGGGCGCGCCCATGAGGTTCATCACAAAAACGCCGGCCTTTCTGAACCTCTTCCGGTTCTCCTCTGCCAGTCGTTCGTTCGCCTCGAGTATCTTTGTAACAACCTTCACCTTCATTCATTGACCTCCATTTCGACGATCTCCATTTCATAACCCTTCTCTATCCTGAAGGCTCCAGAACCGCAGAGGGGACAGTTCAATACATAGGCCTCCTCGACCTCAAATTCCCTTTCGCATCCGATGCAGAACCCACCGAGGGGGATAATGTCAATGACCAGTTTTGCGTCCCTGGCAAGGGTGTCACATTTCGCAGCATCAAAGGTAAAAAGAAGGGCCTCGGGCATGATACCCGCGGCCCTTCCAATCCTCAACCTAACAGCCTCGACAGAACGATAACCTTCAGCACTGCACTTACCGGCAATGATATCAAGGATACTCAGGGCAATGGAAGCCTCATGCATTCGGTTCCTTCGTCAGCCTCTCCTTCTCCTTTTCGTATGCCTCCTTGCCCGCTTCGACGGCTCTCGTTATGATAGACTTCTTCTCCTCGAAAAAGTCCTTCCCCTTGTCAAGAGAGGCCGTCATCTTACCCTTGACCTGTTCCACATACTCCCCTGTCTTTCCCCTGACGTCCTCTGCCAGCTCCTTTATCTGCTCCCGTGTCTCCTTCCCCGACTTCGGTGCCAGGAGAAGCGCAACGCCAGCGCCCACCATTCCTCCCAGAAGAAAAGAAAGCAATACAGAACCTGCGCTGTAACCTTCATCCTCGTGTCTCATCGTCCTTCTCCTTTCTCTTGCCAATCTCCTGCCAAGAAGATATTCCGCTCGGTTCTTCCATTATCCATTGCTGTCGCCAATCTCAGCGTCAAGCTGAATATGCCATGAACGCGCACCTCACTGACGGTGCCCCTTGCTCGCAAAGAGGTCCTTCAAAAGGACCTGCGCCGCCGCCTTTACCCCTGCCCTGACGCCGGAAGCCGTTGCCGCCGTTGAAACGGTCACACCGCTGACAAGGGCGTTTATTTGCTTAACGGTCAGGCCCACGTCCTTCACCGATCCTGAAAGGACCTTCACGTCCTCTGTCACGGTCGTTATATTGTCGGTAATGCTCCTCACGCTCCTGAGATTGAGCTGAAGTTCTTCGAGTGTCGGTTTCACGGTCTTCATAACTTCATTCAGTGACCGCACCGCGCCCCGCAGTTCTATCATCACAATAATTAAGACAGCGACGGCAGCTATAATGCAAAGGGTGATAAGGCCCCAAAAAAGTGTATTCATCTGCCCTCCTCTATGAGAAAAAGTATATCATAAGAACTTTCAAATGTGAATCTCACGCTGCGCTGTCCTGATAGGGCGCCTTCAGAACAGTAAGCAGTCCCAAGGACAGCAACAGGAACCACGGTCAAGCTCACCGATATTTTTTTGTTGCTTCTTGTCGATCTTTTTTGTAACTTAGTAACATAAGGAAGATCGTTATTCTACGTAGAGACGGACAATATGACGAAGATACTTATTGCCGATGACCACGCCATCGTCAGGAAGGGACTGAAACAGATCCTTGCTGACATTCCCGATATGGTTGTCGTTGATGAAGCGAGTAACGGCTATGAGGCCCTTCGTAAGGCACTCAGAGATGATTATGATGTGATTCTCCTTGATATTTCCATGCCCGGGAAGAGTGGTCTCGACGTCCTGAAGGAACTGAGAAACGAACGTCCCAAACTTCCCGTTCTGATGTTGAGCATGCATCCCGAGGAGCAATACGCGGTGAGGGTTTTGCGGGCCGGGGCCTCCGGGTACCTTACCAAGGAGAGTGCGCCCGATGAACTTATAGCCGCTATCCGCAAGGTTCTCCAGGGGAAGAAATACGTAAGCACGTCCCTGGCGGAGAAGCTGGTCCTCGATCTCGAGGCTGCGTCAGAAAAACCCCTTCATGAGACGCTCTCCGACCGAGAGTTCCAGGTGATGCGCATGCTGGCCTCGGGGAAGACCGTAGGGGAAATCTCCATAGAACTATCTCTCAGCGTCAAGACCATCAGTACCTACCGAAGCAGGATTCTCGAAAAGATGAAGCTAAAGAATAATGCTGAATTGACCCATTATGCAATACAGAACCGGCTTGTAGAATGAGAGCACCCGTCTCCGGAACCGCGCGCCCATCTTCAGAAGAGCCAAAGGCATTCTTCCCGCTCTGCGGGAAGAGAGTAAGCCAGCAGTCTTTACCATGTCATTAACAACTTATTGACAACTTCCTGATTTGTAAGACAAAACCCTACAACAAAATCAGTCTCCCACTGATATTTTTATTCTCTCTCTTGGTGTATATTTTATGCATTCCGGTGTGAAACCCCCAAAGGCCCAAATCCAAGGAGGCTCACGATGACAGAAGGTTTCGACGGCTTTGACAAATACCCAGAGAGAGATGGTTTGAATTTTATGGAGGATGGTTTCGCAGAGACCATGACAACCTTCTGGAACGACAACAGGGATTTGAACGACGAGCCCGTTGAGGAAGGAGAAAAGGCCCCGTATATCGATGTTGAGTATGAACCTCTCCAGATGTACCTCAAGGAGATGGGTGTCATTCCCCTTTTGAAGAAAGACGACGAAATCGGAATTGCAAAACGGATAGAAAACGGCAACGACATAATCTTAAGAGAGATTTATTCGTTGCCCTTCGCAATCAGAAAGATCATTGATACTGCCGAGAAGATCAAGAAGGCGGAGATGCTCCTTACCGATGTTGTCCAGTGCGAAGGAGATTCCTCAAAGGCCCTCGGCGGCGAAAGGAAGAGATTTTTTGGGCTCGTCAGAAGGATTGAGGGCCTTTGCCAGAAGAGCGGCAGCTCAGTAAAGGCGCCGTCCGGAAGGATCGTCCCTGAAAGAGCCGCCCAGGGAAAGAGAGCCCTCAACCCCGGGAAGCGTGTCACCCCTATGGGAGAAGAAGACAGAACCCTGAAGTTCCTCGGACCTAACGGCAGGAAGATTCTCGATAAGGTCAGAATCTTGAACCTTAAGGAGACATTCACGAATGCCCTTGTAGAGGAACTGAGAAGGGCCGAGGAAAGCCTGAAGGCATTGCATAAGGAAGCTTCTTCACTGAAAGCGAGTCTGAAAGTCCTCGGATATGAGGCCCTCAGAAGTGGAAAGGATCCTTCACCAAAAAAAGTATCCAGTGCCTCCGCCAGATTCACAGGACCCCGGAAGTTAGCACGAGGATCGATAAATGACGACGGCTCCAGATCTTCCATGATGAAGAGGCTCCGTGCGTGCCGGAAGGAAATAAGAAATGATGAATACCATATCGGCGGGGGCCATGAAGAGATAAAAGAGGTGTTGAGGGTAATCTCGAAGGCGGACGGCGAGATCCGTCGTGCAAAGGATGCCATGATCGAAGCAAACCTCAGACTCGTCATCAGTATAGCCAAAAGATATATCGGCAAGGGGTTAAGCCTCCATGACCTCATACAGGAAGGAAACATCGGACTCATGAGGGCAGTCGAGAAGTTCGAGTACAAGAGAGGTTACAAATTCAGTACGTATGCGACATGGTGGATCAGACAGGCCATCACCAGGGCACTTGCGGACCAGTCAAGGACGATACGGATGCCCGTTCACATGGTTGAGGCTCTGGGACACATCATAAAGGCGGCAAGGGAGCTCCTGCAGGAATTGGGCCACGAACCCTCTTATGAAGATATTGCCGCGCGCGTCCATACGACAACGGACAAGGTGAAGATTATCATGAAGATGTCAAAGGAGCCGATTTCCCTAGAGACCCCCATCGGCGAGGAAGAGGACAGTTCGATACGGGACTTCATTGAAGACAAGGCTGCTCTTTCCCCTCTCGAGTCTCTCATTCATCACGGGCTGAAGATGGAGATAGACAAAGTGCTCGGAACCTTAACGACAAAAGAGGAACAGATCATCCGGAGGAGGTTCGGCATCGGCGAAGATGACTCATATACCCTTGAAGAACTCGGTCAGGACTTTGATGTTACCAGGGAAAGAATCAGACAGATTGAGGTCAAGGCTATCAAGAAATTGCAGCATCCTTCGAGATGCGATTGCTTAAGGATTTTTGCGGAGAGATGCTGAGCCATGAAGGGGTCCACACTATGAAAATCTTTCTCGTTGACGATTCCGTAGTCTTTCGCGGCTGGCTGAGGAAAGTCATTTCGAGCGTTCCGGGAATTGAGCTTATCGGAGAAGCCCGGGACCCTCTCCAGGCCGTGCAACAGATCAGGCTGTTGAAGCCCGATACTGTTATACTCGACATGCGGGCACGGAGAAGATTCGGGATCGACATACTTCAGGGCATCCAGGAGATCACGCCTTCTCCCGTAACCATTGTGCTCACCAATAAACTTTATCACTTATCCAGTGAGCATGCCCGAATAAAGGCCGATTTTCTCGTCGACAAGTTTACCGAAAGGTCCAAGATCCCCGATATTCTGAGGCGTGCCGTCAGGCAGGGCAAGAATATGAGGTTGGCTGCCACAGCTTAACGCCGTGTGACGCAGGCTCCTTCACGCGCCTCCCCACCCCTCCCTTCACGTGTCGCGGACCTTGAAGGGAGGGGTCACCCCATACACCACCAATCAGAACCTGATCCCGATGTCGGGCATGAGACCTGTAAGTTCCCTCACCCTATTTGTCAAAAGCATGATGCCGAAGAGTATGAGAAGGAGCCCGCTGATGATCATGATCGCCCGCATATACTTCAGCACCTTTTTCGAGTAGCTGAGGAAACTGTTCATGGCGAGTGATGAAAGAAAGAACGGCAGTGCGAGTCCGAAAGAGTAGACGGCAAGGAGTTTAAATCCGTAAAAGGCCGAGCCCTTTGTGCTTGCATAGAGAAGGATAGTTCCGAGTATCGGGCCGATACAGGGCGTCCAGCCTGCAGCGAAGGTCATTCCGACAAGAAAGGTACCCGCATATCCTATCGGTTTGCCTCCGAGATGGACCTTTCTGTCGCGGGTAAGGAAATCAATCTTGAGAAATCCTGCCACAAAAAGACCGAAGATGACGATGATGATCCCGCCGACTGTCCGTATCGTTTCCTGATAGGTGAAGAGGAATCTCCCGATGGCCGAAGAAGACGCTCCGAGAGCCATAAAGACCGCAGAGAAGCCGAGCACGAAGGAAAGTGAATTCGTTATGGTCAGGAACCGTATCCTCTTTCTGTCCACACCTCCTGTTAGGTCTTCAAAGGAAATGCCGGTTATGAATGAGACATAGGATGGAACAAGGGGAAGCACACAGGGCGAAAGGAAGGAGAAAAAACCAGCAACGAAGGCCAGAGCGAAAGAAACATCTTTCACTGAGCCCACCATTTCATGGATAACTCGGAACCTATTGAGCAGCGCATTCCGTCGTATCTCCCTTGATCTTTTCGACGGCGTGGGGGATGACAGCGAGTATTGTGCTCAGGTTCTCCTGCACCGCCTTCGGACTGCCCGGAAGGTTAATGATCAACGTCTGCCCCCTAATTCCTGCTATTGCCCTTGAAAGCATTGACCTCGGTGTCTTCTTCATGCCTTCAGAACGCATCATCTCGGCAATGCCCGGTACCTCTCTCTCGATGACCTCTCTCGTAGCGTCAGGAGTCACATCCCTCGGGCTGAGACCCGTTCCGCCCGTTGTCAGTATCAAATCGACCTTTTCTGCGTATTCGACCAATCTCTTCTTTATCATCTCTTTTTCGTCCGGCAAGATCTCGTACTGTTTCACTTCGGCCCCGATGTCCGCCAGCATCTCTCCGATCATCGGACCGCTCAGGTCTTTTCGCTCGCCCCTTGACCCCTTATCGCTCAATGTCAGAACGGCAACGGTAATCATCCTGCTCGGCCTGCTATGATTTCATCTCCCTCCTTCACCCTTCCGCCCTTTATGACTCTGACGAAAATCCCTTCCTTCGGCATGACACAGTCCCCGGCCTGATAGTATATCGCACACCGTGTATGGCATTCTTTTCCTATCTGACTCACCTCAACCTCTATGTCATCGCCGATCGTCAGGTGCGTGCCAAGAGGCAGACTGGTGAGTTCGATGCCGATCGTCGTGATATTTTCGGCAAAGTCTCCGGGTTTGACATCAAGCCCCATGTTCCGCATCTTCTCGATGCTCTCGAAGGCAAGCAGGCTTACCTGCCTGTGCCATTCCGAGGATGCATGGGCATCGCCCTCTATGCCGTATTCAGCCTTCAGCAACACATCCCGTACGGGCCTCTTTCTGACGCCTTTCCTGTCGCTGATGTTGAGAGAGACTATCTTTCCCATTGCCCTCTAAGGTAACACAAAGAAGTCGGCCGTCACAAGGGAACTACGCCACGCCTTCGGTTATGATCCCGCCGCCGATGACGGCATCACCCTTATAGAAGACCGCGCTCTGCCCAGGCGCCGGAGCCCACTGGGCCTCGTCGAAGACAACCTTTACCCTGCCGTCATGGAATGTGAGTACGGCAGGTTCGTCTTTCATGGTCGACCTGACCTTAACTCCTGCCCTCAAGAATGCCGGTCCTCCCTCACCAAGACCTCCGTGACGGACAAGCCAGTTCATCCTTGTGACATCGAACTCTCTGGTCATCGCCTGTTCCTTCGGACCCACATAAACGGCGTTTTCCCATGCGTCAATCCTTGTTACGAAGAGGGGCTTGCCGGTAGCGATCCCAAGTCTTCTACGCTGTCCTATGGTGTAACGGAATATTCCCCTGTGCCTTCCCAGAACCTCTCCAGTGGCAGCATCAATAAGCGGGCCCTCCTCTCCTCCTTCGATCTTCTCGAGGAACCTGAAATAGTTCTTGCCCCCCACGAAGCATATCTCCTGACTCTCAGGCCGCCCCGCTGAAGGAAGACCAAGCCCCGCAGCGACCTCCCGTGTCTCTTCCTTTCTCTTTTCGCCGAGAGGGAGTATCAGCCTGTCCAGAATTTCCCGTTTCAGAACATAGAGAACATAGGACTGGTCCTTTCTTGCGTCCAAACCCTTGCGTAGCCTTCCCTCCACGACCCTTGCATAATGCCCCGTGGCAATCTGTCGCGCACCCCGTTGATCAGCTATCTTTAAGAGATAGGTAAACTTTATATGCTCATTGCAGAAGATGCAGGGATTTGGCGTGAGGCCCTTTGAGTATGCGTCGATGAAAGGATCGATCACATGTTCGGCAAACTCGTTCCTGAGATTGACCATGGTGTGGTTGATGCCGATTCTATCAGCGGTCTTTCTGGCATCAAGCATTGACTCAAGAGAACAGCAGGACGATGGCGTGCTATTGGACAGTCTCCTCTCCTCGAGAATGAAGCTTACACCCTCAACATCATACCCCTGCTCCCTGAGGAGATATGCGGCTACTGAAGAGTCGACCCCCCCGCTCATCCCAACAATTACCTTCCCCTTATAATTCATAAACTTCGGTCCGCGGACTCACAACGAATAAATATAGAGGGTTCTTGACATATAACGAGACCTTGAACTCTCATCATTAATGCCCCAAAACTGGTAGCTTAATAGCAAAGTTATACTTTATGATATCGTTGTAATAACTTAATTATATGTTATTTATTGCAAAGAGTGGCGGAAATAGCGCCCTTCCCTGCCTCCCTTCTCACAATCCTGAAGTCTTCTCTGTCCTATCCCGCCTCTATCTCCGCTCCCTCCACTTCGGGATCGGATAAATGTACTTCTGACTTGCATACTGGGCAGGCCATATTGTTTCATGCTCGCCCTTGTTAACCTGCCTTACGTAGGTATCTATAAAATTCTGGTTCTGATAGCCCTCCTTGTCCTCGAACTTAACAGGGCCAAAGGCAGTCTCCATATTTGTTGCCTTCAACGAAGCTCGGATATCTTCAGTCGAAGGTGATGAAGAGTGCTTTGCCCTCTCGATGGCGTCTTTTACGACGTAAAGGGCCGAATATGCAGCGGCTCCATGATAGGACGGATACTCACCGTACTTCTCCTTAAATTTCCTGGCAAATTCCTTCGCCCCCCTGAATTTCAGCTGAGGACTCCAGAGCGTTGCGGTGACAACGTACTCGGCAGCATCCTTTGCGTTGTCAACAAATTCAGGGATGTCAAACCCAGCAGCTCCGCCTGCAAAGAGCTTTGCGTCAATCCTCAATTCCTTTATCTGTCTCATCAGGAGCGATGCATCCATCACATAAGAAACCATATAGATCACATCAGGATTGGCAGCCTTCACCTTTGAGAGTATCGGCTTGAAATCAACAGCGCCTTTCTCGTATTTTTCATAGACAAGGACCTTAATGCCTGCCTTTTCCGCATTCTTCACCATGTCCTTTGCACTCGACGTTCCGAAGTCTGAACTCTCATAAAGAATCGCCATGGTCGAAGGCTTCACAACGTCCTTAAAGAAAGACATGAGCCCGTCGGCATAGTGCGCATTGACGGGGTTCAGACGAAAAACGTATTTGTACTTCTGCTGCGTTATTTCGTCGGCCGCACTCGCGACGACGAGGTAGGGCGTCTTCCTCTCCTCAGCCACCGCTGCCACAGCCTTTGCGCAGGCCGACGTATATTCCCCGACAATGATGGGCTGCTTCTTGACATCGATAAGTTTCTCCACAATCGCCCTTGCAATATCGGGTTTGCCCTGTGAATCTTCAAACTCGAGATCAAGTCTTCTGCCTTTGATCCCGCCCTTTGCGTTGATCTCCTCTGCCGCTATCTGGTAAGAACGTTTCTGCATCTCGCCGAACTTCGCCTGACCTCCGGTAAGAGGAAGGGGGATGCTAAGTTTCAACGGTTCAGCGCCAAAGAGATTGACCGCAAAGAGGGTCAGAGCAAAGACCACGATCACAGCTATTGAGATACGTCTCATCACTACCTCCAGCGATTTAATTTATTAAACGCCTTATAAATTATTCTAATCGATGCATCTGTCCCTTTGCAATGAACCCTCGATCGTGGATTCCCTTCTGCACCTACAGGCGCGTCTTTCCGTCATTCATCGGCGACCGCTCCTTTCATGCATGAACCCGTTCAGATCATTGCTCATCCCCAAAAAAGACGAGAAGGAATATGTTGACCATCTGACGCGCACAAAGTAAAATGAATGGAGGATTTCAAGAGAGAACGTTTCCAGGAGGTGTGGAATGCCGATTCTTGAGTATTCAGGTATGAAGATTTTTGTCGACGATGAGGGGTATCTCTCAAACATGAATGACTGGACGGAAACCGTCGCCTGCGCACTGGCAGAGAGGGAGGGAGTGGACGAGCTTACAAAAGAGCGGATGGACATCATAAAGTTTATGAGGCAGTATTACATGCAATATAATGCCTTCCCCCTTTTACGCGGCGTCTGCATGAGGGTTCACCAGTCAAAGGATTGCTACAGTGACACCTTCATGGAACCTCTGAAGGCGTGGAAGATAGCCGGCCTCCCGAAACCGGACGAACATGTGATCGGTGAAATCATGGGCGAAGGCGGAGTGGTGTAGCAGCGACCACCTTCGATTGCAGCTCAGGTCCTTTCGTGATAAGCTTTGAATAAAGCCCTCATGAAAGGACTGAAAGGAGACTATTATGGGGTACTATCTGGTGCAAGCGGCGTATACTGCAGAGGCCGCAGCTGACCTGGTCAAGCATCCTCAGAATCGCCGCGAGGCTGTGCAGAAGGCCGTCGAGAAACTTGGAGGCAACCTTGAGGGTTTCTGGTTTGCTTTTGGCGATTACGATGTGGTGCTTGTCTGTCAGATGCCTGATAATGTAAGTGCGGCAGCCTTTTCCATGGCCGTCTCTGCAGGAGGCGCGCTGAGAGCCGCCAAAACCACGCCCCTTCTGACAGCAGAGGAAGGGATCGAAGCGATGAAGAAGGCTGGAAAGTCGAGGTACGAGCCGCCCCAATAAGGCTGCCTGTCTGTCTTTTCTTTCAGATCTTATGCGCGTTTGATCGCCTTCTGTTTCAACCAAGGCGTTTCTCGAAGACCTTTCGGAAATGATAGCCGTAGATCGAGAGGGTGACGGCCTGCGGAATAAGGCGGGGGCGGCTGAAGATGGTCCAGAGCAAAAGCCTCCAGTAGTAGAACCTCTCTTTTCCAATGATCCCCAGAAGAACGATAGACCTAAAGAATGCGCCGATATAGTTGCAACGGACATGGAACAACTTCTTCCCCGGGGGAATGTATTCCCTCAGGAATGTTCTGACCCTTTCATAATAGTGCTTTGGAGAATACAGAGTGCTGAGGACCTTTTTGTAGCCGTTGATCAGCAGATCATAGTCCATCCTAGGAATAAAATTAGTCGCGAAATCCGTATTGTTCCCCGAGGTCTCTTTCAGCAGCCGCTGCTCCTTCTTGAGCCTCTCAAAGAGCTGCGTGCGCGGAAGGGCGATGAGGATGCCGACCATGGCGGTAACGACCCCGCTTTTCTGGATGAACCTGATCTGGGTGTCAAAAATCGTTGGAGGGTCGTTGTCGAAACCTACGATGAATCCTCCCTGCACCTCGAGACCGGACTTCTGGATATTCCTGACACTGGCGAGGAGATCGCGGTTCTTGTTCTGAAATTTACTGCATTCCACCAGGCTCTGGTCATGGGGGGTCTCTATGCCGATGAAGACGACATCGAATCCCGCCTTCACCATCATCTCCATGAGGTCTTTATGATCGGACAGTTCTATGGAGGTCTGCGTATTGAAGGTGAAGGGATGCCTTTTCCTCTCCATCCATTCGATGATGGCAGGGAGGATCTCCTCCTTCAGCTTCTTCTTGTTCCCGATAAAGTTGTCGTCAACAAAGAAGACTTGGCCTCTGAAGCCTGAGTCGTACACACTCTCGAGCTCCCTGATGATCTGGTCTTTGTCCTTGGTGCGCGGCACGCGCCCGCAGAGAAGAGTAATGTCGCAGAACTCGCAGTTGAAGGGGCAGCCCCGGGAATACTGGATATTGATTGATGCATAATGCTTCTTATTGATAAGCCCCCAGAGCGGGATGGGTGTCTGACGTATGTCAGCCCACTGATCAGTGGTGTAGAAATGGCCTGCATCGCCGTTTGCAAAATCCTTCAGGAAACGGGGCAACGTGATTTCAGCTTCGCTCAGCACGAGATGGTCTACCGCCCCGAAAGCCTCATATTCAGTCGTGAAAAGAGGACCGCCAGCCACAATCCTGACACCGGCTGCCTTGCATCTGGCAATCACTCCATTTACAGATTCCTTCTGCACTGACATTGCACTCACAAAAACGAGGTCAGCCCACCTCAGGTGCTCGTCATGCAGGCTTTCCACGTTCATGTCGACCATTCTTTTCTCCCACCCGTCAGGAAGCATCGCTGCTATAGTCAACAATCCGAGAGGTGGACTGCTCGCCTTTCGATGAATGAACTTCAGGGCATACCTAAAACTCCAGAAGGTATCCGGGAACTCAGGATAAATGAGAAGTGCTTTCATGGAATGTTCCTCATCATTTTATTTTTTCACATAACTGGCTGTCAGGATCACTGCGCCGGTCATCAAGCCCAAAAAAGGAGGCTGAGCATCAGTAATAAATTATAATTTATCATAGTTGATGAAGAATTGATAGACTTTTGAACCCCTGTAATCGTTCAGTTGTGGCTGTACTCCTCGCCTTTAGGCTTTTCCGCAGGAAGTTTATAGTACTATTGCTGAAGTTTCAGTTTCCTGAAGGTGTCATTAGGTCGATGTACTCCGTGGTCCAACTATTTCGGACATTGTCCGTCAGGTCAAGTAGCGGCAACTACATGTGCTGGAAAGTGCGTCCTCTTTTGTCATTTTCAACGGGAACCCTCAACGGTTTCGTAATGTAGAGTCGACGTACACGTGAAAAAGGTCTTGCGGTCAACTCCACAGTTCACAAGTGAGTGTCCGGTGGTGCTCCAGAGGATGCGTCTTTCGGAGGGTCACTGAACAATAGTCAGGATATCGCTCTGACTTGGAGGGCCGGTTGCGGTTCAATACAATGTATGATAGGATGTCTCTATCGACGATGTTTTTCATTTCATCACCATATATATGAAAGGAGGAATCCGTATGAAAACCAAAATGAAAACCACAATCAGGGCACTCATCACGGTGAATTTATTGGTGGTGATCGTGTTTGTTGCCGCTACCGCGATGGGGCAGGATAAGTCTGCGGACAACATGCAGATCGTCCTTGAAAAGATACGTGCCGACAAGAAGCTTCTCGTCGCTGAAAATATGCAACTGACGCAGTCCGAAGCCAAGGGC